>NZ_JBPLBA010000191.1:0-32349 GCF_054039375.1 Desulfomarina sp.
TCGTGGGTGACAACACACATGGTGATCCCCTCTGATACCAGACCAATCATAACATCGAGAACTTCACCGATCATTTCGGGGTCAAGGGCCGATGTCGGTTCATCAAAGAGCATGATTTCGGGTGACATGGCGAGTCCCCTGGCGATGGCAACCCGCTGCTGCTGACCACCGGAGAGCTGGATGGGATAGGAATCGGCTTTTTCAGTCAGGCCGACCCTGTCGAGTTTTTCCCGGGCGATCTTTTCCGCTTTCGCCTTGGGGATCTTCTTGACGTTGACCGGCGCCAGCATAATGTTTTCAAGTGTTGTCATATGGGGATAGAGATGGAACTGCTGGAAGATAAAACCGATCTCTTCGCGCAGTTTGGTCAGATTGGTGGACGCTTTATGGACGGACATCCCGTTGACAATGATCTCACCCTTCTGAATCGGCTCAAGTTTGTTAATGCTGCGAATCAGGGTCGATTTTCCCGACCCGCTCGGCCCGCAGATCACCAGAACTTCGCCTTTTTCAACAAACAAATTGATATCATCCAGAACGTGGAGTTTACCGAACCACTTGTGAACACCTTTAAATTCAATCATTTCCCGTTTTATCCTCTCTGTTCTTCTGTGTCATTAATCGTGCATCTACAGTGCCATCTTCTCCTCCAGATAATTGGAAAGGAGGATCAGTGGATAGGAGATAACAAAGTAGAGTAATCCGACCAGGGCAAAAACCATCAGACCTTCCGGTATCCGCATGACGGTGACCCAGCCGACCCGGGTCAGATCCATAACCCCGATAACTGAAACGACTGAGGTGTCCTTGATCAGCAGGACATACTGACCGACCAGCGGCGGGATGATCACCTTCATCGCCTGGGGAACAATGACCAGGCGCAACTGCTGCAGCTTTGTCAGGCCTGATGATGCGGAAGCCTCCCATTGCCCTTTGGGGATGGACGCGATACCGCTGGCCACAATTTCACAGACAAACGCCGATCCCATGATCGCCATGGCGACAATCGCGGCGGGGAAAGGGTCGAGCTGGAGGCCCCACTCGGGGAAGATGAAAAAAACAATGAAAATCTGTACGACAAACGGGGTTCCCCGGGCAAAGGCGACGTAGGCACCGATCACTCTCTTGAGGATCAGATTGTTGCCGGCCCGCATCATGCCGAAGACGAAACCGAGGATGGTACAGATCACCAGGCTGAGGAGGCTGACTTTGATTGTCATCCACATCCCGGTAAGAAAGAAGGGGAAGATATCCGCCAGCTTACTGAAATAGAAGGACATCATATTAATAAGTCTCCCTGAAGATCAGCTTTTTCTGTGACCAGTCGGCAAAATATTTGAGGCAGAAGTAGATCACCATGTAGAAGAAGGCGACGGTCAAAAATGCTTCGGCGGGCATAAACCGCTCGGAGGTCATGGTCTGACCGCTGCGGGTCAGTTCCATGACAGAGATCAGTGACAGCAGCGCGGTGTCCTTGACCAGAACGACGGCCTGTCCCAGTAACGGCGGGATCGTCACGCCGAGGGCCTGGGGAAGGATGATGAAGCGCATCCGCTGGTAGTAGTTCAAGCCTGATGAGAGTCCAGCCTCAAGTTGTCCTTCATTGACCGAATTGATCCCGGCACGGATAATTTCAGCGATATAGGCCCCGGAGTTGAACATCAGGGCGATGATCCCGGTCTGGATTTCGGGGACACTGATACCCAGGGACGGGAGTCCGAAATAGAGAAAATAGATCTGCACCAGTAGCGGCGTTGAACGGATAATTTCGATATAGGCAATGGCGGGATAACGGAGGGTCTTAAAGCTGGAAATCCGGCAGGCACAGGCGATGATGCCAACGATAAGGGCAAGAAAAAGGGAAATCAGGGCGATAACGAATGTATATTTCAAACCGTTGAGGAACAACGGCAGGTAATCAAATATGACCGAAAAATTAAAATTTGTCAGCATGTAAAGCCACCCCCTACCCGGCAGAGCACCGCGTCCAGATGCCCGGCCAGGTGGTTTTTACGCCATTATACCTTGAGTCCATCAGCAACTTTCAGTGATCTTTTTTCCAGTCGGTTCCCTCCATCCAGTACTTGATGTTCCTGTCGTACTCGCCATTGGCGCGGACGGTTTTGAAGTAGAGATTGATCCACTGCCACAGGTTGACAGATTCGGGACGGACGGCAAAAGCGAGGGGGTCTTTGCCATGGCCGAGACGCTTGTCAAGGAGGCGAACAGTGTTCGGCGGGTAATCGGGAAGAACGGTCAAAACAGCCAGGTCATCGTTGACGCCGGCATCAACATGACCCGATTCCAGGGCCTGAACGATCATCCTGCCGCCGCCTTTGTACGATTTAATGGTTGCATTGGGGAGATATTTCTTGGCGATATTCTCACCGGTCGAACCGAGCAGGACACCGACAGTCACCCCGGCTTTATTGACATCGTCAATGGTCTGGAATTTGGCTTCGGTTTTGGTGAAGATACAGGGTTGAACATAGATCCAGGGATCGGTAAAGGTGACCTTGAGGGCGCGTTTCAGGGTCGGGGTCATGTCGGCCGCGAGAATATCAGCTTTCCCGGAGAGCAGCGCCGGAATCAGACCGTCCCAGTCATAGCTGAGAACTTTGAGCTTTACGCCCATGGCATCGGCCATGCCCTGAGTGAAGTCGACCATCGAACCGGCGGGAGCGCCCGTTTTGTCGATGAAGGCATAGGGTGGCGCACCCGATTGAACGGCTACCCGCAACTCGCCCCGCTTGATGATTTCCTCAAGATTATTGGTAAACCCGGTTGATGCAAAAAAGACGGTCATGAGTAGTGCCAGTAGAACTGAAACAAGTTTTATCTGCTTCATCTCCTCTCTCCTTTTGTGGTTTCGCCCGTAACAGGCAGATTAAATTACGCTTGGAAACATCAGCGCACTTCCATTGACACGGAGGGATTGGGTTTTGGTTGACCTTTGCTGATTCTACCTTTTGCGCCCGGAAGCTCAATCTTGCAAAGAAATACGTGACAGGCCATGTCTTTTGTCTGACCATCGGGGCGTCACCAATCCCAATAGGCCCTCTCTGTGTTTTTAACGGCCAGTCCATAACAGGACATAGTAGGCAATTGCGTGGCTTGAGTCTAGTGATTTTTAATATATGCCGAAGTCTTTTGCTGTAACTATAAGTAATTACAGTGGTTCTGTAAAAAATGAAAGAGAAATTAGCGATTGCGAGCGGGTGAAAATGCAAAGAAAAAACACAATGACGCCCGGGTGTTGAACAGGAGAGACATCTGTCACTCCCTTTGTATTCCCGCTGATTGCTACCTCTGTGACCAGTTACATCAGGACTTTTGTCTGAAAATCCTCGGCTGGGGGTTGTGTTGCCGCAGTTGGGATTTTCATTGGCTTTTTGTGGCCAAGCCGTAGAGTCCGGTCATGCCGGTTCATCCGGATATGCTGCTAAATGGTTTTCCTGCTGTTTTCCCTGTTAATTCTTTTAATCCCGGTAATGGCATGATTCTTGACGTTTGAAATATGTTGTTTCAATATCCCTGTTGCGCCCTCAAGATTGGAGTCGGCAATATACTCGTAGAGTTTAATATGTTCCGAGTCAACCGTATCCATGGGGGTAACAAAAAGAATATTTCCCCGGTATTTAAGATACAGGAGATCAAAGAGTGATTTCAGTGTGTTCGTCTGTATCGTACATTGTGAAAGACCCGCCAGGACAAGATGAAATTCCATATCTCTTAAAAGCCGTTCCTTCAAATAGATATCCCTGACCGCTTTAAGATGATTGTCCAGAGCTTTTTTCAGGGTTTTCAGCTTTTTTTTATTCATTCCCGATATGGTTTTGGGAAGAAGAGACGTTTCAATCAATTCCCTGAAGTCATAAATCTCAATTATTTCTTTCAGGGTTATACTTTCAGTATAATAGCCTCTGTTTGGTTCGTGTCGGACAAGACCCTGGTCTTCAAGTCTTTTCAATGCCTGTATAACAGGTGTTGTACTCATTCCAAGCTTCTTTGCCAGATCCCCGTATGAGATCTTTTGATCCGGTCCGATCTCATTGGCAAAAAACATACGGCGGATACCCATATAGGCTTCCCTGGCAAAATCATCCGCACTCTTTTTCTTCTTTTTATGCACCATAATCAGGTTTTATATACCATCATCCCCTCAAAATCAACGACAAAATCTGTATATAAACAGCACAAATTGCCTGAAAATTTATTGATTTCTCCTTGACATAGAAAGAACCAACAGTTAATTATCAAAAAACATGATTAAAAATTTGATCAGATTTGTGATTATATCGTTGAAGACGGAAACAACCCCGGGAGTTCAGTGTATGGCTTTATCGTTTATGGAAGGAAATGAGGCTCTTGCAAGAGGGGCAATCGCAGCCGGTTGTAATTTCTTCGCGGGTTACCCCATTACTCCAGCAACAACGATTTTTAACAATATGTTAAAAATGCTGCCACCAAAAGGTGGTATTTGTCTGCAGGGAGAAGATGAAATCGCCTCCATGGGATACTGTATTGGCGCGGCAATGGCAGGTATGAAGGCGCTCACGGCAACATCAGGCCCTGGTATCAGTCTCTATAGCGAACAAATTTCCTTTGCCGTTGGCAGTGAAATTCCGCTGGTGATTGCAGATGTTCAGCGCCTGGGCCCTTCAACAGGATCTGCGACGCGGGGAGCTGACAGTGATATTCAGTTTTTACGCTGGGGGAGCACCGGTGGAGTGCCGGTTATTGTACTGGCTCCCAAAGACGCGCTTGACTGTTATGTCCTTGCCATTCATGCCTTTAATTACGCGGAAGAATTCAGGTGTCCTGTTTTTATCGCCTCAAACAAGGAAATCGGCATGGCCAAAGAGAGCTTTGACCTTGAATCAGTCACCCTTCCGCCAATCGGTAAAAGAAAATATTATTCAGGCGATTCATTCCTGCCTTTTGCGGCACGGCCGGCTGAACCTCCATCGTTTCTTCCCATCGGCGGTAAAACCCTCGTCAGGACGACATCATCCACTCACGGTCCAGATGGCTATATAACGAACGACCCGGAGGTGATAGCACAAAACCAGGAGCGGCTGCGTGAGAAAATTCTCAGTTCCCGCCGGAGAATAACCTTATTCGAGGAGGATATACAGCAGGGATCTGACACACTGGTGATCAGTTACGGCGTCACCAGCCGGGCTGTGGAACATGCCGTAAAAATCCTGAGGGATAAAGGCAGGCCTGTTTCCAGTTTAACCCTTAAAACCTTATGGCCGGTTCCGGAAGAATTATTGAGCGAAAAAGCACAACCTTTTAAACGGATCGTTGTCTTTGAGATGAACCTTGGCCTCTATATCCAGGAAATCAATCGGGTACTGTGTGACAAAAAGGTCGATTTTTACGGCCAGATGAACGGTGTCCTGATTACACCGGGAAAGATCGCGGAGGTCATTGCCAATGGATAGTTTCTTAAACACGAGTCGTCCCCCCGTTTATTGCCCCGGCTGTACTCATGAGAACATCACGGCCATGCTCGATAAGGCTATGGTCAGCCTGAACCTGCCGGCTGATAAAACAGTCATGGTCACTGACATCGGCTGTTCCGGACTCTTTGATACATTTTTCAAGGTGCATGCCCTGCATGGCATTCACGGCCGAGCCCTGACCTATGCGACAGGCCTTAAACTTGCTGATCCTGAGTTGAATGTGATCGTCACAATGGGAGATGGAGGGCTCGGCATCGGTGGAGCCCACGTTTTGGCTGCCTGTCGGAGAAATCTCAATATCACACTGATTATTTTAAATAATTTTAACTTCGGTATGACCGGCGGGCAATACTCCGCCACGACACCAACGGATGCTGTCGTCGGCTCCGAGTTCCTGAATCATGCCGAAAGTCCAATTGATATCTGTGGAATCGCGGAAAGTGCGGGGGCAACCTATGTCGCCAGATGTTCAGGGTTGGATCGGGACCTGGCCGACAAAATAGCAGCAGCCATTGAGCATAACGGATTTTCAGTTATCGAAACCCTGGGTATCTGCACCGGGCGATACACCAAAAGGAATAAGCTCTCCCCCAGGGTGATCGAGGAGATGATCTCTGACCTCCCCGCGCGACATGGAAAAATAGAGAAAAACCAAAGACCCGAATACGGAACACGCTACAGAGCCCTTGCCGGGGAGAAACAGATCTTCCCTGCTCCCGTGACCATAGAAAAGAAGATAGATCGGCCCGGTTACAAACCTGAAGAGGTGGCAATTCTCGGCAGTGCCGGGATGCGAATAGTCACTGCAGGAGACATCGTCTGTTATGCAGGCCTGTCAGCCGGGATGAATGTGTCGAGGAAAAATGACTATAATATCACGGTACTCAGGGGACCGTCTGTAAGCGAAATTCTCATTTCGCCAGAGAAAATCCGCTACGCGGGTATTGAACTGCCAACGGTTCTTCTGGCCCTTAGTGATGAGGGTGTCAAACAGCGTAAAAAACTCTTTTCAATTCTTCAAAAAAGCACTTTTCTGATTAAAGAAAAGTCTGTGTGTATCCCTGAAACAATCGCTGACATCCTTGAGATAGATTTCAAAAAACTGAAAATTAAACGGCAGGATTGGGCGCTTGCGTCCCTAGCTCTGATGGCAAAAAATGAAAAGGCCCTGAACATTGAGATGTTGCAGTTGGCCTTAAAACTTCATTTTTCAGAAAAAAATTACCTGAGCGCCATGGATATCGTGAGCAGAATATTCAACTCTTAACCACATCTCCAGACAAGCTGGGGCACCTGTGACCAATTACAGTTGAGTTTCATAACGCCATCAAAACAGTATTGACGAGAAGGAGCACTTTTAATGCAGACAACCACTGAATTGACTGACTATATGAATTTTATGGACCTGTTGGATGACGAGGAAAAACTGGTGCGCGAAACCGCACGCACATTCGTCAATGAACAGGTCATGCCGATTATTGACAAACACGCCCAGGAAGAGACTTTCCCCCTTCACCTGATACCGCTGATGGGCGAGATGGGTTTTTTTGGTCCCAATCTCCCTGAGGAATACGGTTGTGCCGGGCTATCCAATGTTGCCTATGGCCTTCTCATGTACGAATTAGAGCGAGGTGATTCAGGATTGCGCAGCATGGCCTCGGTGCAGGGATCGCTGGTGATGTATCCCATTTTTGCCTACGGCAGCGAGGCCCAGAAGAAACACTGGTTGCCGAAGATGGCAACAGGAAAGGCAATTGGCTGTTTCGGCCTGACGGAACCTGATTTTGGCTCAAACCCGAGTGGCATGAGAACCAAAGCAGTGCGTGAACCTGGTGGAAAATGGCGACTGAATGGTGCCAAGATGTGGATCACCAACGGGACAGTTGCCGATGTTGCCGTCGTCTGGGCCAGGACAGAAGACGGTATTCGCGGTTTTCTGGTGGAGAAGGGTACGCCCGGTTTTACAGCCCCGCAGATGAAAGGAAAGTGGAGTCTGCGAGCCTCGGTCACTTCAGAACTCATACTTGAGGATGTTGTAGTTGACGAGGAGGAGAGTTTGCTGCCCAATGTTAAAGGGTTGAAGGGGCCGCTTGGATGTTTGACCCAGGCGCGTTACGGCATTGCCTGGGGTGCTCTGGGAGCTGCTGATAACTGTTATCAGACGGCCCTTGAATACTCTTTGAGCAGGATCCAGTTTGACAAACCGATAGCCGGTTTCCAGTTGCAGCAGAAGAAACTTGCGGAGATGGTAACAGAACTGACCAAGGGCCAGCTGCTTGCCCTGCAGTTGGGGAGATTAAAGGACAGGGGAAAGTATAGCCCTGCCCAGGTATCGATGGCAAAAATGAATAATGTAAAGATTGCCCTTGATATCTGCCGTATTGCCCGTACCATGCTCGGTGCCAACGGTATCATGGGTGAGTATCCGATAATGAGACATGCAAATAATCTGGAATCGGTTTACACCTACGAAGGTACCCATGACATGCACACCCTCATTGTCGGACAGGAGGTGACGGGGATTGCGGCTTATCGCTAGTGTCCCGTCAACACTGCTCTGACGTATCTTGCTTGTCCTTTTTCGCGCCATCCCGCCTGCGGCTTATGTTACATAGCTCAACTATGCGCTCAAAGCCGCAGACAGAATGGCACAAAAAATTACAGCGCAATATTGCGTCATTTCATCGTTGACGTGACACTGGATCACTTTCATTTTTTGCTCAGTTTTTTGTTTTTATTGTTTTATTGTAGCGAAAGCTACAACATAACAGGACAATATTGACTATTTTTCTCCGAAATGGGTTGTTTATCACTGAAACCGTCACAGTTATCCTTCTCAGGAGAAAAATATGAAACCACAGGTTATAGGTATTTCCGGCAGTCCGGTAAAAAATTCCAATACGGATAGAGTTATTCAACATGTCCTGATGCACACAGGCCTTCCAACTGAATTTGTGAAACTGTCAGAGATCAGAGTTCAACCCTGTATTGCCTGTCTTGGCTGTACAGAGGATAATATCTGCAAAGTAAAAGACGATTTCCAGGAGCTGGCTGAAAAAGTAAAATATGCCGGTGCAATTGTGGTGGGGGGATATCCGCCATATGGTTCAATTGATGCCTTTACCAAAGCATTTCTTGAAAGGCTCTACTCGTTGAGGCATCAGAACGGATTGAACAGGGGAAAGCTGGCGGTAACGGTTGTAACCGGTATAGGCAGAGGGGCTCCCGGTCTTAAAGAGGCAAGTGCTCAGGTTAACCATGCCCTGATTCTTGAGGGAATGGAGGTTCTAGGCCGGCTGGAAGTTGTGGGCAATCCTGAATGCATGGTGTGTGGCTACGGTGAGACCTGCCCCATGAGTGCTTTGCCCTGGGTTTTTGGTGATGATACAAGGGTTACTCCAGAAAAATTCTGCAGGGCCGAGGAGCAGCAGGAGGTGTGGCAATCGGCTGAAAGACATGGTCGCACACTTGCAGAGCGATTGAAAAAGATCCAGTTTATGTAGGTGCTCTGAGTGTGTAATTGCTCACATATGACTAGTGTCATGTCAACGATGAAATGACCTAATATTGCGCTGTAATTTTTCAAAACAGCGGTTATTTAAAATCCAGGGAGAAATGAAATAAATGACATGCCTCTGTGAGCAGATTGCAGGAAAAGATATTGATCTTTCTCCAACGTGTCTTGGGCATCTCTGGGTTTTCCGGGATCTGGACCCCAAGGAAATAGAAGCGCTTAACAGAGAAGCTCTGAGGAAAAGACTTGGCCGGAGTCAAATTCTGTTTCAACAGGATGACCCGGCGGACGAAGTATTTCTCATTAAAGGCGGGCGCATAAAATTGTCCAAAATTTTCGAAAATGGCAATGAAATCACACTGGATATCCGAAAAGCAGGAGATTTTATCGGGGAAAACATGTTTTCTGAAAACGGATTTTATCCGGTGAGTGCGGTCTGTCTTGAGGATACGCTTGTCTGTGGTTTTAATCGGGGGCAGTTTGAGGAGCTTGTTCTTGAAAACCCGAAGATCGGTCTGCAGATTATTAAAAATCTCAGTGCAAGAATTGCATGGCTTACAAGTCGAGTAGGGAACCTTACCGTCACCAATATTGAAGATCGCCTGTATGGAGTGCTTTGCAATGTAGCAAAAGAACATGGTGCCAGGGAGTCAAAGGGACTGGTTATTCAGTTCCCCCTGACCCATGAAGATTTAAGCTTTCTCACCGGTTCCCATAGAGTCAGTATTACCCGGGCAATGAAGGCTTTGAAAGATGCCGGAAAAATAATCCTTGAAGGAAGGACACTGGTTATTCCCACGTAATTTTTTCTCAAATAGTGTCTGTCCGTAAATGGTCTTTTTGCCCGATATCTGCGTTGCCCGAGAAATTTAATCCTTGAAATATCATCTATATGCCTGCGGTAAAATTTTCCGTGCGCCTTGATCTCGAACAAAAAACCTCATTTCTGGGCAGACACTAAGTAATACCGTTTTGCCTGAGAAAAGGCACATATCTCTTGTCCACTTTAAGAATATGATCTTTCAGCCAGCTCTGGAGAAACTCCATTAGTTCGACTGAAAGGGTTCCGTCTCCTGCCATAAACTGTTCTTTGAGGTCTTTCACCTGGTTGACAAGACTGGTGTGAACTTTTTTGTGATTTTCATATTCAGGGTACTTGAATTTTTTGAAAAGCCTTTCTTCATTGCCGAAATGAGTTTCCGTATATTCAATGAGCTGGTCAAGGATGGCACCGGAAGTGGATGTGCTTTTTCCGGTCTTCATTGCCCTGTGCAGATCGTTTATCAGCTTGATCAGAACCTTGTGCTGGTTGTCGATGTAGTCCAGTCCCACGGAAAGGTTCTGGCCCCAGGGAATAAAGTCAGGTGTATTGGCGGCTAAATTATTTGCTGCTCCATTTTGTTCTTTCTGGTCAGGTATCTGGAATCGACTCACATAGTTCTGTAATTCCAGAGATATTCCCGTAAGATCACCTGCACTCTGTTTAACCCTGTTGCTGCTCTGAACCAGTTCTCTTGAAACGTCACTGACACCTGTGATGTCTCTTGCAATATTATCGGCTGCAGCGGACACCTGGGCCACGTTTTCATTAACTTCGGCAATTCCCTGGGCGGCCTGCATGATATTGTCGGCGATCTCACTGTTGGTGGCACTCTGTTCATCGACGGCCGTATCGATATCGGTTACAATATTCTCCACTTTATTGATAACTTCCGAAATCTGCTTGATTTCGGTAATGGTTTCATTTGTGGAGTTCTGGATGGATTCTATCTTGCTCCTGATCTCTCCTGTGGCGTCGGCTGTCTGACGGGCCAGCTCTTTGATTTCGTTGGCCACCACAGCAAAACCCTTGCCTGCCTCACCAGCTCTTGCGGCCTCAATCGTCGCGTTGAGGGCCAGCAGATTGGTCTGCTCGGAAATCTCTGTTATCACTTCAGTTACCTTGCTGATTTCAAGTGCGGCATTGCCCAGCAGATCAACTTTTTCTGTTGAGCTTGCAGCCAGAGTGACGGCATTGGAGGTTACTTTACGCGCTTCGACGGTTCGTTCTGCAATCTGTTTGCCTGTCCTGGTCACTTCTTCGGCGGCAGTGGCAACAATATTGACATTTGTTGCGGCTTCCTCACTGGCTGCAGCGACGGAATTCATATTGGAACTCATCTGGTCGGTTGACGCCGCAACACTGTTTGACTGTTCAGCTGTTTCACTGGCACTGCTTGCCAGTCCATCGGAAATCATACTCATTTCATTTGCGGAGGCGGCAAGATGATGCATTTCACCGGTTATGGACCGGACCATGGCGCTGATTTTGTCCGCCATGGTGTTCAGGGCTTCCGCCAGTTGCCCGATTTCATCGGTCTGCCTGATTGAGAGGCGTTCTGTCAGGTTTCCGTCAGCCATGTTTGATGCCAGAGAAACGGCCTGTTTGAGAAAGGATGAGATGTTTCTTCCTATAAAATAATTAAAAAGAAATCCGATAATTATGGCTGTGATGGCCAGGATTGGAATAAGCCTGGCCCTGAATTTTGAACTCTTTTTCAGGGCTTGATCTGCAAGTGTGGTTCGCTGCTCGATTCTATCACGAATCTCCCCCATGATAGTCTGCACTTTTTTCAGGGCCGGAAGTGTTTTATTACTGTATATTTTAAAGACGTTCTGTTGATATGCCTTGCTCTTTTCGTTCCCTTCATGGTTCAATTGTTTCATGGTGAGCGCGGAACCGTGTAGAGCGGAATGGGCTTCTTCAAGCCGGGTGAGCAACTGACCCAGCTCCGGCATTGTTTTTTCAGCAATGTTTCTTTTCTCACTGTAAAGCCAGTTGCCGAGTTTGCATTTGTGGTCATCTGTTTCCACATTCAGTGCAGTTTGTTCCGGGTGCACCAGGAAATCGGCTACCATGGCGCGCCATTTCAGATGATCTACTTCCTTCTGGAGCATCAGCTGGCTCAGGCTGTTGAGATATTCTGTCCGGTTGATCTGACTTTCCAGGTTTGCAAAGCCACGCCAGCTGAAAATACTGATTACAGACATCAGCAGGAGGACTGTTCCGAATCCGATTCCAAGTTTTGTCATTAATGACATATTGCGCCAGCGCATATCTGTTTCCTCCGTCCGACGGGATAGATGATTTGGTTTGTGAACCTGAATAAATATGTCAGGTTTCTTCAAGTCTATCGTTCCGGACGGCATGATTCAAATTTTTTTTTAATTTTTTTAAAACAGGTATAGTGTAGGGGGATATTTTTAAACAGGCATATTAACGGGAGGATATAAAAAACGAATATGAAAATGGCATTTCAATCAGCTGTTGCGATTATAATTCTGTTTTTGGTACTGGCGGGAAATATACAAAATGCCAGGGGGGCTGAAAAATTTGCGGAAGGTATCAAGGATGGTTTGAATGAGCTGTCCACCAGTGATTTCAACGGGATGGTGAAAAGAAGAGTGATCCGGGCCCTGGTCCCGTACAACAAGACATTTTATTTTTTAGATGGAGCAACCCAGCGGGGTATCACCTATGACCTGATGAAACATTTTGAAAAGATGGTCAATGAACATCTGAAAACAAGAAATCTTAAACTGCATATCCTTATTGTTCCTACGGCAAGAGACCGTCTGATTCCCGATCTTGTACGTGGGCGTGGAGATATTGCAGCCGGGAACCTGACAATTACCCCCGAACGCCTGCAGCAGGTGGATTTTTCCGATCCTTTCGGCAAAAATATAGATGAAGTTGTTGTTACGGCACCTTCCGTTTCAGGGATTCAATCTCTTTCTGATCTCAGCGGCCGGGACATTCATGTTCGCAGGTCAAGCAGCTATTACCAGAGCCTGCTTCGTTTGAACCGGCACTTTGAGTCGGAAGGAATGAAAAAGGTACGAATCAGTGAGGTTTCTGATTATCTGGAGGATGAGGACCTGCTCGAAATGGTCAATGTCGATCTTTTACCCATCATCATTGTTGACAGCCATAAGGCCGCTTTCTGGAAACAGATATTCACAAAATTAACGGTACATCAGGATGTGGCCGTGAGGACAGGAGGGAAAATAGGCTGGGCCATACGAAAGAACAATCCAGAGTTGAAAAAAATGGTCAACAGTTTTGTGAAGAACAGTAAAAAGGGTACTTTACTGGGCAATATAATTTTCAAGCGTTATCTCAAAAGTGTAAAATATGTAAAAAACCATCTTCAGGGAGAAGATCGCAGACGTTTCGAATCGACAATTGATCTGTTCAGGAAGTACGGTGATGCCTACAGGTTTGACTGGTTGATGCTGGTGGCCCTGGCGTATCAGGAATCGAGGATAGATCAATCGAAAAGGAGCCATGCGGGAGCGATCGGCGTTATGCAGATCCTTCCTTCTACAGCACGAGATAAAAACGTAAATATTATCGGGATAGATAAAATTGATCCAAATATTCACGCAGGAGTCAAATACCTCAGGTTTGTGGTTGATCGCTATTTTAATGAACCGGGTATTGATGAACTGAACAAAGGGTTGTTTGCCTTCGCATCATATAATGCTGGTCCTGCAAAAGTAGTGAAAATGCGCAGGGATGCCGGGAAAATGGGTCTTGACCCTAATGTCTGGTTCAACAATGTTGAGGTAGTGGCCGCCCGGAGAATAGGTCGGGAAACTGTCCAGTATGTCAGTAATATTGCAAAATATTATACTGCATACAGGTTGCTTATGGAGCAGAAAAAAAGACGGCGGAAAACATTTGGTCAGTTGGTTATCGAGGAAAAGAAATAATCGGGGGGCCTGTGAGCAGTGATTGCTACATGAGGCCGAAGAAGTCCGGAATGAACAGGGAAAGTGCAGGGAACAGGGCCACGACCACGAGCGCTGCTGCCATTGCCAGTACCATGGGCCATACAGCCTTGAATGTCTTTTCCAGCCGAATCTCGGCAAGTTGGGTGGTTACATAAAGATTGACGGCTACCGGCGGAGTGAATTGACCGATGGCAAGGTTCAGTGTCATCACAACCCCGAACCAGACAGGATCCCAGCCGAAGTGCTGAATAATCGGCATGAAGATGGGCAGAAAAATATAGAAAATACTGATGGCATCAACCAGCATTCCACCGATAAATATCAGTAGATTGATGACAAGCAGGACGATCCACTGGTTATCGGAAACAGCCATGAGATTTTTGGCAAGGCTGTCCAGGATGCCGATAGTCGACCCGGCCCAGGAAAAAAGACCGGCAAAGGCAACAATCAGCATGACAATCGCTGAGGTTTCACTGGCGTCAACGAGAATCGTATAAATGGTTTTCAGTGTGAGGCTCCGGTAGATAACCGTTCCCAGGAGCAGACTGTAGAAAACGGCAACTACCGCCGCCTCCGTTGGTGTGAAAATCCCTCCATACAGGCCGCCGAGGATGATAATCGGGGCCAGCAGTCCCCAGAAAGCTTCACGGAAGGCCGTTAGAAGAGATGTTTCGTCCTGCTCCCCCTCCCTTGGGGAGCCGTAACCTTCTTTTCTTGCAATGAGTATAGCCGGGAGCAGCAGTGAGATGCCAGCCAGAAACCCGGGAACGGCACCTGCGGCAAAAAGTGCGGGAACTGAAGTGGATGTAATGGCGCCATAAATTATAAGGGCAATGGAAGGAGGGACAATTATGGCCGTAGACCCTGCTGCCGCTATAAGTGCTGCACTGTAGCCACGGCTGTATCCTTGCGCGTACATGGCAGGAATAAGAATAGCTCCAATTGCGGCAGAGTCCGCAGGACCTGACCCTGAAACACCACCGAAAAAAACGCAGACGCCTACGGCCACGATCGCCAGACCTCCCCGTCGCCTTCCCACCATCAGATTGGCAAAATGAATAATACGCCTGGATATGCCGCAGCGCTCAAGGATAAATCCTGCCAGCACAAAAAGTGGGATGGCCAGCAGAGGAAATTTTGCGATACCAGCAAAAAAATTCGGCGCAATAACCGGAGTCCCCAGGTCTCCATACCAGATAAGAAGAAAACTGGGGACCCCGAAAGCCAGGGCAATGGGAGCGCCGGCAAGAAGGAGAATAAAGAAACCGAGAAAAAGGAGAATACCCATATCAGTTCTTCTCCCTCAGTTCGGCGACTGCTGCCTGGAGAATACGAAAGACAATGAGGGCACAGCCCAGGGGAATGCAGAGAGTATAGAGCCACTGGGGCACGCTTAGAGATTCCGAGGTGATCTCCAGAATTCTCTCTTCAAGGATCTGCAGGTAACCCAGGTAGCCAAGGGTTGTGAAGAGAGCGGCACCCAGGAGGCTGATTCCAAGATTGAGAGTTGTTTTCAGTCTGTCGGGTAACCTGTCCTGGAAGAACAGCATTCTCAGGTGATGGCGTTTTCTGAAAGCCATGGATGTGCCGAAAAGTGTGAGCCAGACCAGGGCGTTTACCTCGATTTCCTCTGTAAAGGCCAGAGGAAAATGAAAAATATAGCGGGTGATCACATTGGCAAGCGCCAGGATGGACATAAGGGTCAGTAGTGTCGCACCGAGTAGTTCTTCCAGATGGTCGGCTAACCAGTGAAATGCTGTCAAGGTATTCTTATCTTCCACGAATCCGTGATGACTGTGTTGTAAATTTCAAGTTAATCATTTGAAATAACAATATAAAATCAACAAAGAAGTCTGTTCGGAAAAAACAGGAAGCCACAGGCGAACACTTACCGGTTCAGGGTTGTGGCAGCTATGGCTTTTTCAGCACTTTCCACCAGGTCTTCTCCTATTTTGGGGACCCATTTCTGGTAAACACCGAGCGTCTTTGTCTTAAAAGTGTTGCGCATGGCCTGGTCAAGCACCGTGACCTCCATACCGTTGTCCTCAAGAATTTTCAATGCGGAAAGATCAGGGGCGATGAGTCCCTTGCGAACTGTTGCCAGCTGTTCGCCGGCTGCTTCCAGAGCCGCCTCTTTTATTATTTTCCGGTCCTCGGGAGTAAAACTTTCCATGACTTTATTGTTGACGGTGAGCATCAGTGGATCAATGACATAATGCCATATGGTCGCATATTTATGAAACTGCCATATTTTAACGGGTATTTCTACACCCACTACCGGATTTTCCTGACCGTCAACCACTCCCTGCTGGAAGGCCACCTGGGCGTCACCCCAGTTCATATTGACCGGATTTGCCCCAAGGGCCTTCATGGTGTCGATGAAAAGTGGTGTGCCAACAACCCTGATTTTGAGCCCTTTCATGTCTTCAGGTTTTGTAATGGCATGTTTTGAGTTGGTTATCTCTCTGAAACCGTTTTCTCCCCAGGCAAGAAGAGTTACCCCTTTTTTCTTGAGAAGGCGGGCTATTTTCTTTCCTGTCTCACCCTGGGTAATGGCGTCCAGGGCTTTGTAGTCGGGGAAAAAGAATGGCAGGTTAAAGAGATTGAGTGGTTTTATGGTGGTTGACCAGTTAATGGTGGAGGCAAAACAGAAATCGGCTACACCCTGACGATGGATGAGAAATTCGTTGGTCTGTTTTCCCGCCATGAGTGAGGAGGATGTGTAGACTTTTATATTGATTCGTCCAGCAGTTTTTTCGCGGACAAGTTCAGTGAATTTGGTGGCTCCAGCCCCCCACGGGAGCTTGGGACCGACCACCACGCTCATTTTATATTCTTTTTTATAGGCTGCTTCGGCAGTGATCATGGAAAGGGACAATATTATCAGTGACAGAACAGGAAACAGCAGCAATCGTTTTTTCATAATACCTCCACTTTTTGATATGGTTCCTTAATCGGTAACCGCTTCGCAATTATTTTTCCAACTGCGTACAAAACCGGGCCTGATATTTCCATTCTGGCTGAGTTTCATGGGTAATCAGGATTATTTAAAAGAAATCAATTCCCGGCGAGAGATGGCTCTTTTATTTTTTGCCGGGTATTTCCACCATTACTGTTGTGCCTTTGGCGCAGACGGTATCCCCGGCCAGAAGGCGAAGGTCGACAATTACTTTCCTTCCTTTAATTTCGATAACTTTTCCACGTACTTCCAATTCGATTCCAATGGGTGTCGGTTTGAGAAAATCAACTTTAAGGGAAGCTGTTACAAAACGGGAAACAGGTTCACCGCTTTCCCTTGCTTTGGCTGCGGCCGCTGTCCCGGCTCCATGACAGTCCATCAGAGAGGCAATCATTCCACCGTACAGAAAACCTGGAACTCCGCCGGTGTACTGGGGAGCAGGGGTGTGGCGACAGACACTTTCTTCTCCGTCCCAGTAACTTTTCAGATGGAGGCCGGCCGGATTGTTACGACCACATCCATAACAGTTTGTGTAATCTTCCGGGTAAAGATCCTGGAAAGCAGTCTCTTTCATTTTTTTCTCCTGTGCAGGGGGTTTTATTTTTCTTGAAAATACTTTGGGCCACCTTGAATAATCGCAGTTTCGTTCGATTTCTGTCTTGCAGGGAAATGAAAAATACTCATATCTTGCTGATATGCTGCATTTAAAAATTTCTCTGTTCCCTGGTTTTGAATGGAAAAACTGATTTTTCAAAGTACCCTATATTAATTGATTTGGACCCACAGAACGAGTTGAATTGATACCCGGTTAAGAGAAATGCAATTCTAGAAAAAATATTTGTAGCTTTTTGTGTGAATTATGTTTATGCTGTGAGGTTACTAAGTGATATTTTCCACGTCGTTTGTTATTTACAGTGACGTGATGTTATGAGTTGAATGGGGAGTTGCAGAATGCTGTGACTCCTTATTTTTTATTTATTCCCATAGCTTATTGAAGCGAGGCCGGCATATCCGGTTGGCAACGTTGTAGAGGACAGCAGCCATGAGTAAGGATTTATCAAAAGTAAGAAATATTGGTATCAGTGCCCATATTGATTCGGGAAAAACTACTTTGACCGAGCGTATTCTGTTTTATACCAACAGAATTCATGCGATTCATGAGGTTCGTGGGAAAGATGGAGTCGGCGCAAAAATGGATTCCATGGAGCTGGAAAAGGAGCGTGGAATTACCATTCAGTCTGCAGCTACCTACTGTACCTGGAAGGATATCGATATTAATATCATTGATACTCCCGGCCACGTTGATTTCACGGTGGAAGTTGAGCGGGCTCTCAGGGTTCTGGATGGCGCCATCCTGGTTCTCTGTTCGGTGGGCGGTGTACAGTCCCAGTCAATCACCGTAAACAGGCAGATGACCAGGTATAATGTTCCAAGGATCGCTTTTATTAATAAATGTGACCGGACTGGAGCCAATCCCGAAAAGGTGACGGAACAGCTCAGGGACAAGCTGGAGCTTAATGCCCACATGATGCAGATGCCAATCGGCCTGGAAAATGATCTGGTAGGCGCCGTTGATCTGATCACCATGAAGGCCATCTATTATGAAGGGGATAATGGTGAGATTATCCGTGAGGATGAAATCCCTGCGGATATGCTGGAAGAGGCGCAGGAGAGGCGTGAAGCCCTTCTTGAAGAGATTTCCATGTTCTCAGACGAGCTGATGGAGGCGCTGCTGGAAGAGGGTGAAATAGATACTCAGCTTATTCACGATGCGGTGCGTAAAGGAACTCTGGATCTGGAATTCACACCTGTTTTCATGGGGTCGGCCTATAAGAACAAGGGGGTGCAGACTCTGCTGGATGCTGTTGCTCAATACCTGCCGTGTCCCACGGACGTAGAGAATATGGCCCTTGATCTGAAGAACGATGAAAAGGAATTTCCGGTAACCAATGATCCGGAAGATCCGTTGATCATGCTTGCATTCAAACTGGAAGATGGACGGTATGGCCAGTTGACTTATGTCCGGACTTACCAGGGGAGGTTGAGAAAGGGTGATACGGTTTATAATAACCGCACCGGCAAAAAAGTAAAAATTGGCCGGCTCTGTCGCATGCATTCTGATGAGATGGAAGAGATCGATTCATGCGGTTCCGGCGATATCGTGGCTCTTTTCGGTATTGACTGTGCTTCGGGGGATACTTTCACCTCGGATGAAATCTCCTGTTCCATGACTTCCATGCATATTCCTGAACCTGTTATTTCCCTGGCGGTTATACCTGTGGATAACAAGGCACAGGTCAACATGTCCAAGGCCCTTAACAGATTCACCAAGGAAGATCCCACCTTCAGGACATATGTGGATCATGAAACCGGTGAAACCATCGTTTCCGGCATGGGTGAGCTGCATCTTGAAGTATATATTGAACGGATGAAGCGGGAGTATAATGCTGTTGTTGAGGTGGGAGCACCCCAGGTTGCTTACCGGGAGACCATTTCCCGCCGTGCCGAGTTCAATTATACCCACAAGAAACAGACTGGTGGATCCGGACAGTTTGGCCGGGTTGCAGGCTATATGGAACCGCTGGAAGAGGGTGAGTATGAATTTGTAGACAATATCGTGGGCGGGGTCATTCCCCGGGAGTTTATCGGTTCCTGCGACAAGGGTTTTCAGAAAAGCCTTGCCAAAGGTTCCCTCTGTGGTGCGGCTATTACCGGCGTGCGCTGTGTTATCAATGATGGTGCATACCATGCGGTCGACTCCTCGGATGTCGCTTTCCAGCTTGCGGCTGTGGGTGCGTTCAAGGAAGGCTATCTCAAGGCCAAGCCCATGATCATGGAACCAATTATGAAAGTTGCCGTGGAAGGACCGTCGGAATTTCAGGGTGCCATCATGGGCAGTATCAATCAACGCCGTGGTATGATCATCGGTACTTCCGAAGAAGGGAACTACACTGTGATTGAAGCCGAGGTGCCATTGTCCGAAATGTTCGGTTATTCCACAACTCTTCGTTCTCTTACCCAGGGGAAGGCGGAATTCACCATGGAGTTTGCCACCTTCAAGCCTGTGCCGAAAAGTGTCAGTGAAGAATTGATCAAGGCCTATCAGGAAGAGAAGAAGAACGCTTGATAATATTGTTCGTTAATACTAAAACCTAAGCTTAAGTTTTGCAATTGACAAGTTTCGGAGTCTGCTTTTGCCGGACAGCCTCCAGGGTTCAATGGCGACGCTGGAGTGCAGGATCAGGGAAATAACAGTACAGTCCTGCTCCATTTTAGACGGCAGGTTGTCGGCTGCATGAAAATGTTGGCAAATAAGGATTTTAAAAAAGGTGAACTGCCATGGGAAACAACGAAGTGAAAGTTAACAATCCACTGCGGGCTCTCGGCCTGGAGGAAAAGGCGGAAAACGGGATTCACAGTATGGGGTTGGTGATGGCCAGGGCCGGTCTTGGAAAAACGGCCATTCTGGTACAGCTTGCTCTTGACTGCATGTTGCAGGGCAACAAGGTCCTGCATGTTTCCATCGGGGAGGGTGTTGAGAAGACAAGGGTCTGGTATGATGATATTCTCTCACTTCTTACCGATGGGGAAAAACTGGAAATGATTCCCGGAATTTCCAAGAATAGAATGATTATGACATTCAAGGAAAGTGCTTTCAGTAAAGCTATTCTGGAAGAACGTTTTGATGATCTTGTTCAGCAGGATATTTTCAAGCCGGAATGTCTGATTATTGATGGTTACGATTTTGAAGGAAACGAGAAGACTTCTCTGGAAGAATTGCGAAACTTCATGGATGACCGCGGCCTGAAAATGATATGGTTTTCTGCGGTATGTCACCGGAGTGATGAGCGGGTCAGTGAGGATGGTGTTCCTGCGCCGTGTCATGATGTTGCAACTCTCTTTGATACAGTTCTTCTGATCAAGCCGGAAGGCGACGAAATGAAACTGGATATTCTGAAAAGTGATTCCAGTGCAGTTGACGCGGGAGCTACCTTGAGTCTTGACCCGTCTTCCATGCTGATAAAAAAAGGTTGATTGCGTTTTTCCCTGTCAGTATGCAGGGGATTGGCTGCAAAAGACGGGATGCTCTTAGCTAAGGGTATCCCGTCTTTTTTTGTCTAATTACGCACAGGATTCAGCCTGACGCGTGTGAATCTTGAGATTCGGGCGGGTTTCACGGGCAGTCAGGTTATTTTTCTATGGTACAGTTAGAGAGAGAAAATGAAATTCAGGCCCTGTATTGATCTCCATAAAGGAAAAGTTAAACAGATTGTCGGCTCCACTTTGAATGATGATAAACCCGATGAACTGACCACGAATTTCACGGCCACACAGTCACCTGCATGGTTTGCGAAGCTTTACCAGGGGGATAATCTTAATGGCGGCCATATTATCAAACTGGGGCCGGGCAATGACGATGCGGCCCGTATGGCTCTCTCCGCTTGGCCTGGAGGTATGCAGATAGGAGGGGGGATAACTGCTGAGAATGCTGTCCGGTGGCTCGATTATGGTGCCTCTCATGTTATTGTTACATCGTATGTTTTTTCGGGTGGGAAAATTGATGAAGATCGTTTGCTGAAACTGGTGAAAGCTGTGGGCAGGCGGCGGCTGGTTCTTGATCTGAGCTGCAGGAAAAGAGGTGAAGATTTTTATATTGTAACCGACAGGTGGCAGAAATTTACGGATGAAATTATCAACCCTGAACTCCTGGAAAGACTGGCTGCACAATGTGACGAATTTCTGGTTCATGGCGCCGATGTGGAGGGAAAATGCAGCGGTATTGAAACTGAACTTGTACGAAAACTGGGAAAATGGTCGCCGATACCCACTACCTATGCGGGAGGTGTAAGGAACCTGTCGGATATGCAGGTGATCCGGGAGGTGGGACAGGGTCGGATTGATGTGACGGTTGGCAGCAGCCTTGACATCTTCGGTGGTCAGCTTTCCTATGAGGAAGCGATCAGTTTCTGCCGTCACCCTTTGAATCGTAATTGGTCACAGGGGTAGTATGTCGATATTTTTATTACTTTGAGTTCATGACTATTTGCGCATGGTTTCTTGACCGGACGAACTTCTTTCGATACAATGTCCTAAAGCTGGCTGTTTATATTGTTTGTTTGGTAACATTTTGATTATTCGAATGAAAATATGGGACTCAGTAAGGAAAAACAGAGGGCGGATATCGAAAAATTTATCCGGAGAATGCCGAGCCTTTCCACAACCGTGGGGAAGGTCATGGAGATCTGCAGTAGAACTGATGCGTCCCCCAATGAATTGAACAAGGTAATATCCCTTGACCCGGTTCTTACCGGTCAGGTTCTGAAGCTGATCAATTCCGCCTACTATTCCCTGGTCAACAAGGTTACTTCCCTCACCCGGGCTATCACAATGCTGGGAATGAATACGGTGAAGAATATAGCACTTTCCACAGCGATTATCCGCACTGTTTCCGGAGTGAAAAAATCCAGGGCACTTCCCACCACCAAGTTCTGGGCTCATTCAATAGGTGCCGGAGTGAGTGCCAAGCTTCTCGGGGAAAAAAAAGGATATTCGCCCATGGAGCGGGAGGAACTGTTTCTGGCAGGCCTGCTTCATGACCTTGGAAAAGTTCCTTTTGGTGATGAATATATCGAAGTACTTGGTGTGGCAAAAAGGGAACAGAGGCCGTTGATTGAAGTGGAACGGGAAATTCTCGGCATTGATCACCAGGAAGTCGGCCTGATGATTGCCAGGAAATGGAAACTGAACACGGTTATCACCAAGTGTATAACTTCCCATCACAATATTGACAGTTTTAAAGGAGAGACTGGTGTTCAGGTTGCCATGATTGCTCTCGGCAACAGCTATACCAATATTCTTGAGCACGGTTATGCTGGTGATCCTTTTCCGGATGAAGAGGAAATTCATCGTCTTTTGCGCTATGTTGATCTCAGTCCTGATGATTTCGGCTCCATTGGTGGATACGTGGATGAAGAAATTCATAAGGCTGAGCTGTTTCTGCAAATCTGATTACCAGGGATGAGAACTGCAATGAAAATACGATTCTGGGGTGTTCGTGGATCTATTCCCAGTCCGGGACCGGAAACAGGGAAATATGGCGGGAATACGGCCTGTATTGAGCTGCGTGTAGGTGCTGATAATAGAATTATCATAATTGATGCCGGTTCAGGAATTCGCATGCTTGGAAACGAGTTAATGACTCATGACCTGCCCGGAGGCGCCATCAAGGCGGAAATATTTCTTTCCCATACCCATTGGGATCATATCATGGGTTATCCGTTTTTTACGCCGATTTATATCCCGACCACCGAGATAAAGGTTTACGGTCCTGTGACTTTTGAGGATGATCCGCTGGAAGATGTGGTGGGGGGGCAGATGAAATACAGGTATTTTCCTGTCAATCTTGGAGAGTTGTCGTCAAATATCGAATATATAAGGCTGAAGGAAGATCCTTCGATTGATTTAGGTGGAGGACTGCAACTTGCCACAAAACTTTTGAATCATCCAATTTCTGCCCTTGGATACCGGTTCGAATATGGGGGAAAGGTCGTCTGCACTTGTTATGATACCGAACCTTTCAGAAATCTGTTTGCCACTGATCCGGAGGATCCTTTCTACGATGAGGCCATGGCCCAGGAGGGAGAGGAGGTGGCGGTAGAGCAGAATCTGGCCCTGGAACAGTTCTTTGCCGGGGCTGATCTGCTTATTCATGATGCTCAGTATACTGAAGAGGAATACAGTACCAGAATCAACTGGGGGCATACATCCATCGAATATGCAATCGGTGCAGCGAACAGAGCAGGAGTAAAAAAACTTGCCCTGTTTCACCATGATCCTGACCGTACGGACGAACAGCTTGATGCGTTTGCGCAGGACTACTGTCAACAATCTGGAAAATATGGCGAAACGGAAATCTTTTTTGCCCGTGAGGGTATGGTTATCGACCTGTAAGAATTTTTCTGACACAGGCCATGTCCGGTTGAATTTTCAGTTGTGGTAATACGGGAAGTGGCAGGGTGAGTTCTTCTGCAAAGGGTGTTGCAGCAATATTTCTGTTATACGCCTCAACGGCCAGTCGCTCCAGGTTGACTGTATCCATGATGTTGTATGCCAGCAATGTCTCAAGGGCGGCTGTATCATTATAATTGGCGTATTGCTGCCAGAGAAGAACGGCAAAATACCCATCAATTCCATCCAGTTCACCCCTGGCCATTCCAAGTTGTTTCTCACATCCCTTCAATCCCCCCTTCAAACCGAGACGGGCAAGAACATACCTCAGGTCTATCTGGGCATGCTTCAGTTTAATTTTAAAAAATTTTTCCAGAAAAGGGATATCAAATGTCCTGCCGTTATAACTGATAATGACCTGGTATTTTGTTATATCGTCAACAAAATCATCAAGGTTTTTTCCGTTGATATAGGTCCGTATTTCCCGGCCGTCATAGAGGGCAATAGTTGTGATTTCCGCTCCCTCCCCAAGGCCGGTTGTTTCGATATCGAGATAAACGGTTTTTTGCCGGTAGTGGGGAAAGATACGCCACGCTTCCGAGGCCGGGAGCCTGTCTGTGAAAAAGTGTGGGTCCGCGGGCAGAGCCAGGCGGGATTGTTTCAGTGTCCCTTCAAGATCAAACTGCGCTGCTGCCGGTAGACGAAAGGGCATGTGTCCGGACATCCGGGCCCATGATGTGATACCGGCTTCCCAGAGTCTTTTTTCTGTCTTGGCCCCGATACCCGGAATATGCAGGAATGTCTGTTTAAGCATCAGTCTCAGGAGAGCTGGAGTTACAGCGATGCAGACAGTGAAAAGTTTCTTTTATGCCGTTTCTTGCCGGAGAATCGTTTTTTTTGCCGGCCAGGTTTTTGCTTTTGAGTGGAGTGTCCGCTTTCACCTGCAGTTCTTTTGATCTTCAATGGTCTGTTGTTGATCCACACTTTCTGCAGTAACCTGTAGATGTCACGGGGCATTCCTGTGGGAAGATCGACTGTACTGAAGGAATCGAAAATGGCGATACGACCGATATGGCGACTGTCAATGTCCGCTTCCCCGGCGATGGCGCCGACTATATTACCCGGTTTGACTCCATGCTCCCTGCCCACTTCTATCCGGTATCGTTCCATACCCTGTTCAGGTGGATGTTGAACGGGTTCCATCTGCTTCCTGTGTTTTTTCCCTTTTGCAGATATACTGTTTTCCTTGAGCAGCAGTGGTTTTCCTCCCTGGGCAAGGGAGGCCAGGGCGGCTGCAATATCTTCGGCAGATGCATTCGTTTCTTCACTGAATTCCCTGATAAGTTCTCGATAAAAAGAGATATCTTCCTTCAGGGCTTTAGCAATGCCTCTTTTGAAGTTTTCGATCCGCCTGAGATTTATAGTTCGAACGGTGGGCAGTTTCATTTCTTCTATTTTCTGCCTGCTCAATCTCTCAATCGTTTTCAGCATGGAACGCTCTCTGGCGGTAATAAAGAGGATGGCTTCACCCCTGCGTCCGGCTCTGCCGGTTCTGCCGATGCGGTGAATATAGGCTTCGGCATCAAAGGGAACATCAAAATTGATAACATGGCTGATCCGCTCAACATCAAGCCCACGGGCGGCTACATCCGTGGCGATGAGAATATCAATTTTCCCTGATTTGAGTTGTTCAACTGTTCTTGTCCTCTGGTTCTGCTGGATGTCACCGTTCAGGGCACTGCATCTGTAGCCGAGCCTGGAAAGTTTTTCTGCAAGCTCCACTGTCTGTACCCTGGTGCGGACAAAAATGAGAACACCGTCAGAATCTTCAGCTTCAAGGATTTTGGAAAGGGCATCAAATTTCTGCAGGAAACTTCTGGTGAGCAGGTAACGCTGATTGATGGTCCTGGCACTGATTGTTTTTGTTTTAATTGTTATCTCAACTGGATTTGTCAGGTATTTTCGGGCAATATGACGAATGGAGGGAGGCATGGTAGCGGAAAACAGTGCGATCTGCTTCTTTTTCGGTGTCTGCTGGAGAATCCATTCAATATCATCAATAAAACCCATTTTAAGCATTTCATCAGCTTCATCGAGAACCAGGTTGGTCAGCATGGAGAGATCAAGGGTTTTTCTGCGGATATGGTCCATGATTCTGCCGGGAGTTCCGACAACAATCTGCACTCCCCTGCGAAGCTGTTTTGTCTGGATACTGTAATCCTGCCCACCGAAAATGGGACATACCTTTATGTTTTTGAGGTGCTTCCCGTATTTTTTGAATGATTGAGCCACCTGTATTGCCAGCTCCCTGGTGGGGGTGAGAACCAGGATCCGGGGGGCTTTCTGATTTCCATCGGGGAGCCCGGCAAGGAGGGGCAGGGCAAATGCGGCTGTCTTGCCGGTTCCCGTCTGGGCCTGGCCGATAACATCTTTTCCGGCAATCATATTGGGAATCATTTCATCCTGAATTGGTGTGGGGGCAGCATAACCAGCTTCATCAAGACTTTTTATGAGAGAAGTCGGCAGTTCCAGGTCTGAAAATGAACGGATCGGGGGTGTGTCGGATGATAAATGCATAGGGAAGTATCCTGTTATATGACGTTGTTGTGAATGAAGTACGCTGGAGGAAAACTCTGTCAGAGAAAGGCTGACCGGCAGGATACTTGTGTATGTTGAACGGAATTGTTCTCAGGTGCCAGTGTCCCGTCAACACTGCTCCGACGTATATTACGTCATTTCATCGTTGACGTGAAAATTCATGACGTAAGAACAATTGCAGTTCGGTGGCAAAAAAACCTAAAGCTATTAATTGTGTGTAGTTTCTGTCAAAGCTGACAACATTAACAGTAAAACGGCAAAAGGACAAGGTTTTATTTATTTTGGACCGGTAAAATGTAATTCTTGAAATATGCTTGATAAAACAGGTGCGTTCCCGGGCCATAAATGGCCGGCTGAGTTTTGTATGTTGGCAGAAAGTCTATTATTCCGTCACTTTTTTTCTAAGGTTTTTCAGCCTGGATCGTTTGATTTTACTGTCTACCCGTTTTTTCCTTGCGGTTGCGGAGGGGCGGGTCGGCCTTCTTTTTTTTGGGGTAGTCATTGCCAGGCGAATGATATCTGCCAGGCGCTGCAGGGCCTCTTCTCTGTTTTTTTCCCGGCTGCGAAATTGCTGAGCCTTGATGACAAGAGTACCATCCCTGGTCAGACGCCGGTCCCGCAGGTTAAGAAGGCGGGCTTTGCACTCTTCGGGCAGAGAAGATCTTTTTATGTCAAAGCGGAGATGGACAGCGCTTGAAACCTTGTTGACGTTCTGTCCACCAGCCCCCTGGGCGCGAATCGGTGTTATTTCAACCTCCTGGTCACCAATTGATACCGTTGATGTGATCTGTAATGTCATTTTTCTGATGTCGATAGGGTTTTCTTCAGGTATAACATACTGGTGACGTATAGTGGAAATCATTTCATAATGGAATCACTTTCAGGCACCCTTCAGAAACAAAGAGATAAAAAATGCGCTGTCCAAAATGTGAGCATGAACAGAATAATACCCGTGAATGTGAGAAGTGTGGCCTGATATTTTCCCGGTATGAGATTGTTCGAAAAAGAAAAAAAGAAGAGGAAGCGGCCGCAAGACGTAAGGCTGAAAAAAAATCAAAGACAAGGTCGACAATTCTTCAAATTTTTCTGTTGGCAGTTATTGTCTGTGCAGGAGTTTATTACTATTCCGGAAAAGACAACAATCAGGAAACAGCGCAGATGCCGGTAGAATACAGGCAGAAAGAAAAGAGTTCAACCGGTCCTGTAAAACCGTCAACGGAAAAGTCGGTTAAATTAAGACAAGAACTGAAAAATCCTGCTTTTAAGGAGAATGCTGTCGAAACAGCCAGAAACGCAACTGTTTCTATTGAAACACCCTGGGGAACAGGGTCCGGTTTTTTTGTCAGTGATCAGTATATCGTAACCAATCGTCATGTGGTGAAAGTCAGTGAAGAGAAAATTGCCGAATTCCGGGAGAAGGTTGAAACTGCACGAAAACTGATTGATCTTGAAAAGCAGAAGCTGGAAGAAATCAGAAACAGACTGCGCAGTTACCGCGAGGGGCCGACAAAAAAACAACTTGGTCTGATACTGGAAGTCCGTGAGAAGAAACTGAACAGCTTGTTGCCGGTACAGGAAAAGAGTGAAAAACAGTTAAGAAAACTTGAACAGGAGCTTTCAGCCTCGGATATCCGGATCGTTTTTGCAAATGGAGACAAAAAAACACCGAATTATTTTCTTGTCAGTGATCATTACGATCTGGCTCTTATTGCGCTGTTCTCTGAAAAAACAACATTCCTGTCACGACCTCCTGCCGGCAAACTGCTGCATCAGGGGGAGAAGGTTTATACCATTGGCAGTCCTGTGGGCTTGCGTCATACCGTTACATCGGGGGTGTTTTCCGGGTACAGGAAGCGAAAAGACGGGCAGATTTTTCTGCAGACCGACGCGGCAATAAATCCGGGAAACAGTGGGGGGCCACTGATTGATGAGAATGGTTTCGTTTACGGGGTCAATACAATGATTCTCCGTGGAACCGAAGGCATCGGTTTTGCTATCCCTATTGAGAAAGTGTACGAGGAGTTTTCTTCGTCTCTTTTTTAAAGATCACCCCTGGCTGCCTCCAGGGGCATGGTTGCAGCCACTGTTCCGGCAAG
This sequence comes from Desulfomarina sp., assembly GCF_054039375.1. Classification (NCBI taxonomy): domain Bacteria; kingdom Pseudomonadati; phylum Thermodesulfobacteriota; class Desulfobulbia; order Desulfobulbales; family Desulfobulbaceae; genus Desulfomarina; species Desulfomarina sp. The sequence goes on from NZ_JBPLBA010000191.1 coordinate 28,363, forward strand.
CCAGCCGGTAGAAAAAGCAGCCTGAAGATTAAATCCTCCAGTATCCGCCTGGATATCAAGGAGTTCACCGACAATAAACAGCCCCTTGACCAGTCTTGATTCCATCGTGTGTGGATTGATTTCATTGAGTTTTATACCACCGGCGGTGACAATGGCTTCATCAAAATCCCGGTATCCAGTGAGTGTAATCTGAAAATTTTTCAACCAGGCAGTCAGTTTCTTTCTTTTTGCCGCAGGAAAAGTGTATGTATCAATGTCTGATGAGATATCACATGATGCAAGGCACAGATTCACCAGTTGCACAGGAAGAAGTCCGCGCAGCAGACTTGTTATCGGTTCACCTCTTCTCTTCTCAAAATCGCGAATTAATCTCTTTGCCAGCCGGTTGTCATCCAGGGCAGGCTTCAGATCGATTGCCATACTGATTTTGTCTCCCCGTCTCAGGGAGTCAACAATGAATCCGCTCATACTCAATGGAACCGGGCCGCTTATCCCGCGGTCTGTGAACGAGATTTCGCCAAAACCGGTTTTTCTGCGTTTTCCGTTAATGATCAGGCGAATATTAACGTTTTTCAGGGTAAGACCTGCAAGGCGAAGAATGTCTTTTTTTTCCGGCACCAGGGGAACCAGAGCGGGTCTAATTGGTGTCAGGGTGTGGCCAAGCGAGGATGCAAGACGGTAGCCGTCACCGGTTGATCCCGTTCGGGGGTATGATTTTCCCCCGGTTGCGAGAATAACTGCGTCGCAGGGAATTATTTTTCCCCGGCAGACAACACCTGATATATTTCCTTTTCTGGTAAGAATTTTTGATACAGGACGGTTGAGTAGTGTTTCAACCTGGCTGTTTTCCAGCCATTTATCAAGAATTTTTACAACGTCAAGCGCAGAACCGCTTTTAGGAAAGATACGTCCTCCCCTTTCCTGCACGAGAGGTAACCCTCTCTTCTCAAAAAAGGCAATAAGATCATCGGCAAAAAAGTGATTGAAGCACTGTCGTAGAAATTTACCGTTCTTTCCGAAATGATTTATGAAATCATTTAGTTCAGCGCTGTTTGTCAGGTTGCATCTGCCCTTGCCGCTGATGCCAATTTTTCGGCCGGTACGGGCCATTTTTTCCAGCAGGAGCACTCTGGCACCTTTTTCAGATGCCCGGCCTGCCGCCATCATTCCGGCAGCACCGCCTCCTGTTACGATTATTTTTTTGGGGGTCATTTGAGTGTGTTTAATGGAGTTTTATCGATGTCAGGCTCAAAATGGCTGGCCGGAAGCAACATCGGGTATGTATTTATAGGTATTTTTACCTATATCGCCTGCTGTGATTTGAAAAACACTTACGGTATCGGGTACCAGGATGACACTGTATCAACAGTGAAAATAAGGGAAAAAAAAAGAAAGTGAATGGGTAATATGGGTGTTAGCGGAAATCATCAGTGATTTTTTTCCCTTTACTTCGAGGTTTTTTTGCATGTACAACTAAAGTAAGAGTTGTGTTCGATCTTCTTGTTTTGAGGTAATTATTCCTTCTTCCTGAATGGAATAATTATTAATTGACATTAACTGAGCCGGAGTGAGATTTATGTCAATACGAAAAAAAATTCTTGTTTTCATCCTGCCTTTTTTTGTCATGTTCGGTCTTGTGTTTCTGTTTCTTGGCCTGCGTTCACTCCAGACACAGGGGGATCAGAGTCTGAAAAACATTCATTCGATTATGATGGAAGACAAGAATGAGAAACTGAAAGATCTGGTCAGAAATACTTTTGAAATTCTTGCTTCACAGTACAGGGCAGCCAGTGATCCTGAGCAGGTTGCTGTTGCGTATAAACAACAGTTGCAGGCAATTGTCAACCTGGCATATAGCTCCGTTGAAGGAGTGTACAAGCGGGAAGATCTGACGGAATTCCAGAAAAAGGAGGAAGCCAAACGGATTATCAGGGCCATGCGGTACGCAGGAGGCAATTATTTATGGATCAATGATCTGCAGGCAGTAATGGTCATGCATCCTATAAAACCGGCTCTTGAAGGAAAGGATCTTTCCGGTTTCAAAGATCCTGCTGGTAAAAAACTTTTTATGGAAATGGTTGAAGTGGCCAGGGAAAAAGGTGAGGGTTTTGTCAGCTATAAATGGCCCAAGCCGGGAAAGGAAGAGCCGGTTGCAAAGCTGTCCTACATCCGTCATTTCAAACCCTGGGGATGGGTTATCGGAACCGGAGTCTATCTTGAGACAGCTGAAGAGAGGTTCAAGGAAGAAGCTAAACGTCAGATATCAAACCTCAGGTTCGGGCCGGAAGGCAAAGATTATTTCTTTATTGTGGATATGAGTGGCGCTATTGTCATGCATCCCATTAAACCTTCCCTGAATGGAAAAAATATGCTCGATTTCAAGGATCCGAACGGCAAAAAACTGTTTGCGGAAATGATCAGGGTCTGTCGGGAAAAAGGAGAAGGTTTTGTTGATTACCTGTGGGCCAAGCCGGGAAAGGATAAGCCAGTTGCTAAACTGTCCTTTGTGAAGCTTTTTCCCCAATGGAACTGGATTGTCGGAACCGGGGTCTATATTGACGATATTGATGACGCTATGGCCAGGCAGGAAAATGTGGTTCGGGCGGCAGTTGGTAAACAGCGGATATCTATTTTGGCGGTTTCACTGATTCTGCTGGTTATTGTAGCATTTGTTCTGGTTTTTATTGCCGGAAAAATATCTGAGCCCATCACTAATATGAGTCGCATGCTCCGGGATATTGCTGAAGGAGAAGGTGACCTGACTTCACGACTGGATGTGAAAACCGGGGATGAACTGGAGGAAATGGCGAACTGGTTCAACGTGTTTGTGACAAAATTACAGGGTATAATTAAAAAAATATCAAATGATTCCGGTAGGCTGGATTCTTCATCAGAAGAGTTGGCAGCCATTGCGGAAACCATGGCTGCCCGTGTCAATGAAACATCGGATAAATCAAATAATGTGGCCGCTGCGGTGGAAGAGATGTCTGCAAACATGTCTGCAGTTGCCGGTTCAATGAACGAAACCGCCTCTGCCGTTGATATGGTTGCTGCTTCGGTGGGAGAAATGACTTCCACGATCAATGAGATCGCCCAGACTTCTGAAAAAGCCCGTTCCATAACTGAAAAAGCTGTTGGACAGGCCGCTTCCGCCTCCTCCAGAGTTGATGAGCTTGGTGAAGCAGCCCATGATATTGATAATGTTCTGGCGACCATATCGGAAATATCTGATCAGGTTGACCTTCTGGCATTGAACGCCACCATTGAAGCGGCAAGGGCGGGAGAAGCCGGGAAAGGTTTTGCGGTTGTTGCGAGTGAAATCAAGGAACTCGCACAGCAGACTTCAGTGGCAACCCAGCAGGTCAAGGAGAGGGTTCTGGGTATCCAGAATTCGACAACCGCCACTGTAGCCGAGATTAACGTAATCAGTAACGTGATCAGTGAGAACAGTGAAATTGTAAACACCATTGCAACGGCTGTTGAGGAACAGTCGGTTACCGCGGGTGAAATTTCAAGGAGCGTTGATCAGATTCTCCAGGGAATCCAGGAGATTAATGAGAATATCAGTCAAAGCACAACTGTATCCGAAGAGGTGGCCAGGGAAATTGCCGAGGTGAATCAGGCCAGCATGGAATTGAATAAAAATGCCACGAATGTGAGTGAAAGTGCGGGTGCCTTGAAAAGGCTGGCGAGTGGGTTTAACCGACTTGTGGGCAGTTTTAAAGTATAATTCGTGTCTGTCCGCATGGGGAGGCATCATAGGAAAATGAAAAAACTCAAACCTCAATTGATAAGGAATTTGAATGAAAAATTGTCAGTCTGAGTTTTGTACGTAATTTGAATTTTTTTCTTGATCACCCGAAACTCAGCCAAATTGTGGATGTGCCTGTTTTATCAGGCTAGCCTACGGTCAAAAATCACTGGAAATCTCAATTGATAAGGAATTCAAATGAAAAAGTGTCAGTCTAGATCATTTTATAATCAGTC
>NZ_JBPLBA010000192.1:0-2924 GCF_054039375.1 Desulfomarina sp.
GCTCCGGTTTTTCTCGTTGCAGTCCATTTTGGACAGGACTGGGGTAATTACTCACAGGTGCGCCTGTGTTTCACCGTCTTTTTGGGCCCGCAAGACATCCTTTCGTTTCAGGTGCCGTTCAGGAAAACTATTACTTGATTACCCATGAAACTCAGCCGAATTGTGGATGCGCCTGTTTGATCAGGCTGGCCTACGGTCAAAAATCACTGAAAATTTCAATTGATAAGGAATTCAAATGAAAAAGTGTCAATCCAGATCATTTTATAATCAGTCTAATGTGATTTTTGAAATACGCCTGATAAAACAGGCCCAATCCCCAGACTCACAAATAACAGGCTGAGTTTCATACGTAATCAGAAACTATTATGGATCATTGTAAACCGGTTGTGGTATTGCAACGTTGTTCACAGTATAACAGGGTAAAAATATCTGAAAAGATAGACGCTGTTGTTTCCTGTCTGGGAGTGAATCCTTGTTTTTATAACAAAAAAGTTTTACTGAAACCTAACTTGATCAGTGGAAAGGGGCCTGAATTCTCTTGTACTCACAGGACATTTGTTGCTGGCGTGGCTCTCTGGTTTCAAGAGCAGGGCGCACAGGTGGCCATTGGCGATTCGCCTGCACTTGGCAGCAGCAGTACAGTCTGCAGAAGGATGGGCATTGCTGAGGAAATCGCGGATCTCGATGTGCAGCTGGTTGATTTTTCTTCCTCGGTGGAGAAAAAAACAGCCGGTAACATACGTGTCAATATAGCGGTACCTGTTATCGAATGTGACTATTTGATCAATCTTCCCAAATTAAAAGCCCATAATCAGTTGTATGTAACCCTGGCTGTGAAGAATATTTTCGGAATTGTGAAAGGAGCAAATAAGGCGCTTCTTCATATGCTTCACGGCTCTACCCATGATGGTTTTGCAGAGATTATCCTTGATCTCCTTGATTTTCTGCCTCCTTCCATTCATTGTATTGACGGCATTGCTGTCATGCACTGTTCCGGCCCTCTGGACGGGGAAGCTCTGCCCCTGCATTGTATTGGTGGCTCACTTGATCCGGTGGCTCTTGATACAGCCCTGCTTGACCTCCTTGAGCTGGAAAAGAAAAAAAGTCCTCTTTGGCGGGTTGCAGCAGGAAGGGGGCTTGTGGGGACCCAATCGGATAAAATCAGCTTCCCTCTTTTGCGTCCCGCTGATTTTCACGGTTCAGGTTTTCAGGCCCCGGTCATGCTCAATGGTATTCGATTCAATCCTTTCAGGTTTTTACTGGGGATGGGAAAGAGATTATTTGCTTTTCTACGTTGAAAGTAATTGGTCACAGGTGCAGCAGGTTTTTGCAGGCTCTTTTGTTCGCTACAGCTCATTGCGGACAAAATTCCAGTCGCACCGTGAAGCCGGCTACCTTTCCTGTTTTTTCTGTATAATATTTGATATAAGTAATTTACGGGTTTTTTGTATCATGTCCGAATTGCGATTCTTCAAAAGAAGTAGGTCATTACGATGATGTTTCATGCCAATGAACCGATTGTGCTGGCTTCCGGGTCCCCCAGACGAAAAAAGTATCTGGAGGACCTGGGGCTGATCTTTTCCATTGTTCCCGTACAAATTGATGAAACACCACAGCCGGATGAAAAACCCGGGGCTTTTGTTCTGAGAATGGCAACGGAAAAGGGTAAGGCTGCCGCCCTGCAGTGTGGAGATTCCTGGATAATTTCAGGTGATACTGTGGTTTGCCTTGATCAAAAGATTCTTGGTAAACCATTTGACAACGCGGAAGCTTTCACTATGCTAATGTCTCTTGCCGGTAGAACCCATATTGTAAGAACGGGACTATGTCTTACACATGCTGAAAAAAGGATCTCTTTGGGTACTATTGTGGAGACTAAGGTCGTTTTTTCTGACTTTGATGAATCTGTAGCCCGGGCGTATATTTCGAGTGGTGAGAGCCGGGATAAAGCAGGTGCATATGGTATTCAGGGCAGAGGGGCTTTTCTGGTGGAAAGTATCGAAGGGTCATACACAAATGTTGTCGGGCTGCCGTTGCATGAGCTGGTTAACATGCTTTTTCAGAATAAAGTAATATGTACTTCCCGAAAGTCGTCACAGATTTATGCGCCTTGATCTTGAACAAAAATTCTCATTTGTGGACAGACACATCCGCAATTTGGCTGAGTTTCATGGGTAATTAAGAAATCATATGATTACTGTCCCGTGAGTGGTTATAAATAGAGTAATACCTAAATCCTGCACTTCAGAAAATGGAAAAATGTGATTATGACTTGATTTCAATATATTATGATATATTTAGCGAATTTGGCCATTCACTTTTTGAGTGAATGTAAATTTTTTCATTTTATTTATCCTGATGGCTTCAAGGATCAGAGTATAGTGAGGAGTGATGCCGATAATTTTTAATAAATATTACCCCGTGAGGACGATAGTTTTTTTTCTTGGCGAGGGTCTGCTTATTTTTCTCTCCTTATTGATTTCAGATTGGTTTTTCACCAGCAGTGGCCTCTTTTATCTCGATTTAGGAAAGATCTTACTGCAGGCTTTTCTGGTAACCATGATTTTTCAACTCTGCCTTTATTTTTTTGATCTTTATGATCTTGCCAGTGATCTGACCTTGACCCATACCGTTACCCGGATGACACAGGCTTTCGGGGTCGGATGCATTATTCTGGGGACCGTTTACTATACAATTCCTTTTATGATGATATCCGGGCGGGTTTTCTGGGCCGCTTATATAGTTATCTGTCTGTCGGTTTCATTGTGGCGCGGTGCCTATTATCTCATCTTGAGAAAGAGATTGTTTGTCCAGTGCGTCATTATTGTCGGCACAGGAGATTTTGCTTCAGATATTGCCCGGGAAATTGAAGGTGTTCATGATTCAATTTATAAAATAATCAGTTTTATTGGTGAGTCGGAACC
>NZ_JBPLBA010000193.1:0-4609 GCF_054039375.1 Desulfomarina sp.
TGACCTGGACTGACACTTTTTCATTTGAATTCCTTATCAATTGAGATTTCCAGTGATTTTTGACCGTAGGCTAGCCTGATAAAACAGGCACATCCACAATTTGGCTGAGTTTCATGGGTAATCAAGATGTAAATTGAAGCGAGGTTTTCATGGAAGTTATAACTACCATTACACCCATCTTTATCATTATCCTGCTGGGATGGGCTGCCCGTAAGAAAAGTTTTATTACCCCCGATTTCCTGGGGCCGGCCAATCGACTGGTATACTATCTTTCTATTCCAGCCATGATCTTCAACTCCATCTCCAGAGCTTCATTTCAGGAACAATTTGATGTCCGTCTCCTGTCTCTCACTCTCCTGGCAGCACTCCTGGTTTATATATCAACCCATCTGCTGACCGGATTCCTGGGAATGAATCCAGGTCGCGCCGGCACCTTTGTTCAAAGTTGTGGACACGGCAATCTCGGCTACATCGGCCTGCCCATTACTCTTTATTACCTGGGCGACAGCGGCCTGGCAAAAGCCGGTATTATCTGTGGTTTTCTGATGATAGTACAGAACCTCCTGTCTGTCATCACTTTGCAAATCCACAGTAAAAAACAGTTCCACGGAGTTAAATCCACACTGATACCACTTTGTAAAAACCCGGTTATAATAAGTGCCATGGCCGGTATCACGGTTTCAGCACTGGACCTTCCTGTTCCCACCATTCTCAGTTCAAGTTTCACCATACTTGGAGGACTTGCCCCGCCAATGGCTCTCCTGTTGATCGGGGCCTCCATTTCCATGAAACTGATCAAGGGCTACCTTCGTCCGACCTTAGGTGCCGCCACTATAAAACTCATCTTTCTTCCAGCCCTGGGGCTTGTTTTTTATCAATCAGCCGGCCTGACAACCGAAGAATTTCTTCCAGCCCTGATTCTCCTCTGCTCCCCGACAGCAACTCTTGCCTATGTCATGGCAAAAGAGATGGAGGGAGATGCAGAATTTGCGGTGGCTACCATTTCAGCCAGCACCCTGTTTTCTTCAGTTACTTTTGTTTTCTGGCTTGCCATGGTTTAATCTCCCGTATCACAGGACGCTACCCATGTGACCAGTTACATATTTTCATCTGTTTATGCCCGGGATCAATTGAGATAAAAACAATTGCAGCAATGAAAATCTCAAGTTAAACAAAATACAGTATCCATATTTTATTACAAACGAATTGCAATTATGACACAATCTTACAGTGAAAAAAATATTGTCCTGACAGGATTCATGGGGACAGGAAAAACAACTGTCGGTAAGCTTCTTGCCAAAAAACTTCAACGAAAATTCATTGACACTGATTTTTTAATTGAAAAACGCCAGCAACTGTCCATCCCTGATATTTTCAGAAACCTCGGTGAAAAAGCATTTCGCAGGATGGAGGCGACGGTAGCAAGAGAACTCGGCCAGAAAAAAGAACTGGTCATATCGACCGGAGGTCGTTTGATGCTCGATCCGGATAACGCGACTGCACTCGAAAGCACCGGCCTGGTTTTCTGTTTGAATGCCGGCCCAGAGACAATTCTTTCACGACTTGAACATGATGAAAATCACGCAAGGCCCCTTTTGCAGGGCCCTGATCCACACCGGAAAATTCTGCAACTGATGAACGAAAGAGAACAGGGATACAGACGTTTTACGACAATAGAGACTGATGGAATCCAACCGGATGAAATAGCCGATACAATTCTGGACTTCATACGGCTGGACTCCTGATTTTCAGCATCAGTTTTTTCTCAACCCCTGTCAAAACAAACCTTGAGCACATCTTTAAAGGTTGCCGCAAAATGGGGCGTAATCCCTTCCCTGATATGTTCCGGCAGCAGATCAAAATCCTCCCTGTTCTCTTTTGGCAGGACCACATCTCTGACCTTTGACCGCCTGGAGGCAATAATTTTTTCTTTCACTCCACCGATCGGCATTACCAGGCCGCTGAGGGTCAGTTCTCCAGTCATGGCGATATGCGGCCTTATGGGCTGATTCGTGGCCAGGGAATAGAGGGAACAGGCCATTGTGATACCGGCGGATGGCCCATCCTTGGGAGTTGCTCCCGCGGGGACATGGAGATGAATGAGATGTTTTCTGAAAAACTCACTCACCTTTTCATTGTCGCGAAAAAGTGAGCGGACATAGCTGTAGGCGATTTCCGATGACTCCACCATCACCTGCCCCAACTGCCCCGTCTGTTTAAAACCGGGCTGGGCCGCGGGAATAGGTATGGCTTCAATATGAAGGGTCGTTCCCCCCATACTGGTATAGGCCAGCCCGGTAATCACACCGACCCGTGGTTTTCTGAATGCATTTTCCTCGGCAAACAGTCTTTTGCCGAGCAGTTCCTGCAGATCACCCTTTCTGATCCTGATATTTTTTTCCGGATCATCAATGATTTTCTGCACCGATTTCCGCAGGATTTTCTTGATGCAGTTTTCAAGCCCCCTGACTCCTGCCTCCCTGGCGTATCCATCGACAATAGTAGCCAGAAGTGTTCGCGTCAGGGTTATCTGCTTCGCCGTCAGACCATGTTCCTTCAACTGTTTCGGAACAAGATGACGTTTGGCGATTTCCACTTTTTCCTTAAGGATGTAACCGGGCAACTGGATAACCTCCATCCTGTCCATCAAGGGTCCCGGGATGGTATCGAGCTGGTTTGCCGTACAGATAAAAAGAATCTTTGACAAATCAAACCGGACATCGAGATAATGATCCAGAAAATCACGGTTCTGTTCAGGATCAAGCACCTCCAGCAGAGCAGAGGCGGGATCCCCATGAAAACTTGCCCCTATTTTGTCAATCTCATCCAGCATAATCAGCGGATTTGCTGTATTGCAGGTCTTGATGGCCTGAATGAATTTACCGGGCATAGCCCCGATATAAGTCCGGCGATGTCCCTTTATCTCTGCCTCATCCCTCATGCCACCCAGGGAAAACCGGAAAAATTTACGCCCCAGACTTCTGGCCACAGACTGCCCGATTGAGGTCTTGCCGACCCCCGGTGGGCCCTGCAACAAAATAATAGTCCCGGAAAGATCTCCTTTGACCTTTCCCACCGACATCAATTCCAGAATACGCTCTTTGACATCTTCCAGACCATAATGATCCTGATTCAGGATTCTTGCTGCCTTTTTCAGATCATAATTATCCTTGCTGTAAACTCCCCACGGCAGGATGGTCAGCCAGTCCAGGTAGGTACGACTGACGTTGAATTCGGGAGAGGAAGAACCAAGGAGTCGCAATTTTTCCATCTCTTCCCGGACCTTCTCCCTTGCTTCATCGGAAAGCACCAGTTTCTTCAACCGGTTTTCGTACTTTTCCAACTCCGCCTGGGTATCATCCTTGGCAAGTCCCAGCTCTTTTTTAATCTCCTGGAGCTGTTGCTTGAGAAAAAATTCACGTTGCTGTCTGGATAATTGCTCTTCAATGCGTTTTGAAATCTTTGCCTTGAGCTTACTGATTTCCACTTCTTTCTTCAGAAGAATCAATACCGCCTCAATCCGTTCACGTACATCCTTTGTTTCAAGAATTTTCTGAATATCAGTCCCTGAGGATGTTGTCATGGAAGCGGCAAAATCGGCCAGTGATCCTGGATCATTGACATTTATCCTCTCGATAAGAAGAGACAGACCTTCCTTGAAAAGGGGATTGAGATTGACAAGTTCCTTGATACAATCAATGATCGCTACCGAATACGCTTTCAACTCTTTTGTATTTTCAGGAACCTCTTCCTGCCAGTACCGGACTTCGGCCACAAAAACCGAGTCCTGTTTCAGCAGGTTGACGATATCAAACCGGTCCATGGCCTGGCCCATCACCTGCAGTGGTTCTCCGGGCTTGGGGGGTGAGACCTGTATAACCCGAACGGCCACACCAACCTTGAAAAAATCATCTTGCCCTTCAGGCGCATAGGCCAGCATATCATCGGCAGGCTTCAACAGAACGAGGCCAAAATAGAGCGGTGTATTATTCTTTACCGATTCCATGACGGTTTTCTGCATGGAAGGATCATCCACCATGATCGGCCCCATCATTTTGGGAAACATGGGTCTGTCGTGAAGGGGAATAATCATCAGCTCTCCGGGCAATATATCTTTGGCCGGCACCAGTGATGTTCCTTTTTCCTCACCTCCTTCCGGCCGGGGATTTTCAATACCATCAGGAGTGAGTACAGTTGCCTTTTCGGTCATTTATGATCTCCTTATGAAATGATCTTATGGGTCTATATTGAACCTAAATCCTGCATTTCAGAAAATGAAAATGTAATTATTGTCTTATTTCAATACGTTATGATATGTTTAACGAATTTGGCCATTCACTTTTTGAGTGAATGTAAATTTTTTCATTTTCTTTGGACTGCGGGATTGGCAATTTTACCGGATCCGGAGTCTCGCAAGGGGTGAACTTGCCAATTGCAGGATTTAGGTTGAGTAAGTATCCACCGGTAAAACCGGTGGCTTTAAATTGTGAACCGCTCAAAGCGGTATGTTAAAAAGATTCACTGACCACCGTTCGGTGGTCGCCTATTTAAATAATGACAGTTGATCAACACGCTTGTCTTCTTTTTCTTGATCACGGATATATGTTCG
>NZ_JBPLBA010000194.1:0-9244 GCF_054039375.1 Desulfomarina sp.
CTGTTATAAAGGGACTGTAGAAAACCGGTTCAACCTTTTTTGCGATTAATGATGGCAATACCAAGAACAATAAAAACAATCGAACCGAGAAGAGAAAACGTCAAAGGCTCCCCCAGAAGAACAACTCCGAAAAAGACACCTGAAACAGGCATGATAAAAACGTAGGAATGAATCAGCGCTGTACCATATTCGCTGACCAGAGTATTCCAGGCAATATATCCAAATGATGCAGTTATAAAGGATTGATAAAAGAGTGAGAGACCGATTGACAGATCGACATGGCGGATCATGCCGTTATCGAAAAACCATCCGGCAAGAAAAAGGCAGGGAACAGCAAGAAGCATCGGATAGAGCGTCACCAGCACCGGATTGGTCGTGGATATTATCCTTTTGATGTAGACCGCGTTTACCCCCCAGAACAACACCGCGCAGAAAATGATAAAATCACCACTTCTGACGGAGGCATCCACCGCCTGTGTATCGAAAACAAGGACCAGAACACCGGTGAACCCAAGAACAACCCCAAGGGCCTTTCCTGCGGTCACCCGCTCTCCGGGAATAAAGAAATGGGCCAGAAGCAGAACGACAAAGGGAAGGAAATTGGCAATAAGAATCCCATGCGAGGCAGTGGTTCTGCTCAGACCAGTGTAAAACAGGGCAACCTGCGCTGTAAAAAGAAAAGAGACAACCAGGAGTCGGTATGCCTGCCCCCTGCTGACCCGAAGAGACCTCCCGGTAGAGACAGCCCAGATGGAAATAACAATGGCAGCCAGACCAAAACGGAGCCCCGCGCAACTGAAGACACCAATACCATTAAAAGTGATCTTTACAGCTACCGCATTTGCCCCGAAAAGTGTGGAGAGAAAGACTGTAAAAAGAGATGCCTTGAAAGGGAGTTCGGATTTTTCCTTTATCTGCATTGAAACACATTACCAGAGCTCTCTCTCCCCTGTCAAGGAGCAACAATTATCCCCCTGAAATTGCGGGGAATATATCAATCTCATCCCCATCATCAACCAGTTGATCCCCGGAGACAACCTTCCCCCGGCAGACGGCGATATAACCGCCGGGATCAACCCCCTTTTCCGCATTGCAGCGGTCCAGAAGAGTTTGCAGCCGCAGAGGTTCTGAAAGGGGAATCTCAACCTCTCCCCTTTCAGTCAGTTTGAAGTTTAACTTTACCATTGACGGGCAAGAGCGCTTTCCTCATCGGTAATATCCATTGTTTCACCGGTCTCGGCCTGCGCTTCCTCATAAAACGTTTCGGTAAAACGATAATCCAGAGCTGTTATTCCGGCATCCGTATTGAACTGATGTTCAATACGAAGAGTTTCTTTAACCAGATCATCAAATTCATCCGGACTGATTTCCACATTATAAAAAGCCCTGATCAGGTCAAGAAGAGGGGTCATATCATTACGGACGGAATAGCGGACAAAATTACACATGCCCATGGCATCCATCCGGGAGCCGATCACCTGGAATTTTTTTGACAATTCAACTTTGCCCTCCTTTGATGCAGGCACTTCCTCGTCGCGGAGGGTAAAACCAAAAGTATGGTCGGCACCCATGGGGTTGGAGAGATAGGTCATGGCCATTCCCTTCGTTCCCCGGGGTTCGTAAGCAGGAATGGCCTGGCCGAGAACGTGGGGAGCATGACGAACTCCCAGGACTTTGGCTGCAACCTTGCAACCGGAGGCCAGAATTCTCCCCAGAGGAGTTATATCACGCACTTCTTCCATGAAACTGATCACTGCCTTTTCATCTCCAAATTCGGCCAGGCCCGCTTCCATCGCCACCCCGATCGCCGCACCCACATCCAGGGTATCAACTCCGGCATCGTTGGCAATTCTGTTCATCTCGGCAATGATATCGAGATTTTTGAGACAGAGGTTGGAACCCATCAGAGCCATGGTCTCATATTCAATGGGAGAACAGAGAAGTTTCCCATCCTTGTCCGGATAGACGTTAGAACACTGAATTGCACAGGGATGCATACAGGCATGGCGGGTCTTTCCCTCGCCTCCCCTTTCCTTGATTATATCGTACATGGCCTGGGCATTTATTTTTTCGGCGCCGTCCATGGTCCCATGGGTAAAATTCCTGGTTGGCAGAACCTTGAGGGATTGACAGATATCCACCATGGCCGCAGTTCCGTACTTGGTGAAAAGGGACGAGACCGGATTGTCTTTCAGTAACTTGACAATACGTTTGCTCCCCTCCTTAAAAGTTTCCGGATCGGCCATATCCGGCTGCACATCTCCGTCATCAAGAATGACCATGGCGATGACACGTTTGGAGGCCATCACGGCCCCCAACCCACCCCGTCCAGCATAACGTGAACAGACGCCATGGGGATCGGAACAGGCAATACCACTTGCCAGCAACAGGTTTTCAGCAGCAGGACCGATGGTTATACACCCGGCTTTTCGACCATATTTTTCCACGAGCAGATCGGATTTTTCATATACCCCTTTTCCAGAAAGAAAAGTTCCATCTTCAAACTGAACCCCGTCTTTACCGACAACGACGATTTTCCATTTGCTCTCTTTCCCAGGTGCATCTTCCAGGGCTATACAACGTAATCCCTGCCGCGCAATACGTGTACCGACAATACCACCGGCATTGCTTTCCTTAATTCCACCCGTGAGCGGGCTCTTTGCCCCGATACTGAGCCTGTCAGAACTGGATACCGTGGTACCCGCAAGCACACCTGTACAGAAAAAAAGTGTGTTCTTCCGGCCAAACGGATCGCAGGTGGGTGGAATTTCCCGGCTGACCAGACGGGAGGAGAGAGTTCTTCCCCCGAGCAGATATTCTTTACCGGAAAAACTCTCTTTCCGGCTTTCACCGGTTACCGTATTTATCCTCAACATGGAAAACATCCCGCTCCTCCATTTTTTCATTGGCAAAATGCCAGATCTAATCAATTAATCCGTAACTGCTCACAGGGACAACAACTCTATGACTTTACCTGAATCCTGTAATCGACAAGTTCGAGATTTTCCTTACCTGCCGGAAATGCGAGGTTCAATGGTAAACGTATCAGCATAGTTCAAGCTATTGATGACGGAGCAGGCAAGCGAGTCTGCAAAATTCCGAATTCAGTGAAATTACAGAACATAATATTATAATTTTCACATATCTTCAATCTGTTACAGATGGATAAATATGGATACAATAATTGTATATAAAAATAGTATACAATGCAAGGTATATTTTCTCCAGACTCAACCTACTCTGGATGATACCACCTTAACCTCAAGGCATTAGTCACAACGGAAACGGAGCTGAAGGCCATGGCGGCCCCCCCACCATGGGATTCAGAGTCGGCCCTCCGAAAACTGCAAGGACTCCCGCCGCAACGGGAATACCAACCACATTATAGGCAAAGGCCCAGAAAAGGTTCTGCCTGATATTGGTCATGGTAGCCCGGCTCAGACCGATGGCTGTAGAAACCCCTTTAGGGTCCCCATGCATCAGAACGATATCAGCCGACTCAATGGCCACATCAATACCGGTTCCCATGGCAATTCCGACATCCGCCCGTGTCAGAGCCGGAGCATCATTGATTCCGTCACCCACCATGGCAACAAGCTGCCCCTTTTCCTGTAACCTGACCACTTCCTGCTCCTTGCGGTCAGGCAGTACTCCTGCTATCACCCTGTCGATTCCCACCTGCCGGGCTATGGCCCGGGCAGTCACCTCATTGTCTCCTGTCAACATAACCAGGTCAAGCCCCATGGCTTTAAGGTCGGATATAGCGGCCACAGCCTCTTTTTTAACGGGATCAGCAATTGCAAGCAGGGCGGCAAAATCTCCATCAACACTCAAATAGAGCACAGTCTTGCCGTCAGCAGCCCATCCTTTTGCTTTTTTTTCCAGATCAACATCGAGTCCTTTTACATTTTTTTCCTGCATGAGTGTACTGTTACCGAGCAGAATACTGTATTTCACACCTCCACTCTCCAACTCAGCCTCAACACCTCTGCCGGTAATGGATGTGAAAAATACAACCTCGGGAAGGGACAGTGATTTTTCACGGGCAGCACTGACCAGGGACTCAGCCAAAGGATGCTCAGACTGCATTTCCGCTGCCGCCGCAAATCCAAGTGCCATTTCTTTCCCAAGGGAACCACTGAGATAAACATCAGTTAAAGTCGGTTTACCTGCAGTCAGGGTTCCGGTCTTATCAAAGACAATACAGTCCACTTTTCCGGCAAGTTCAAGAACTTCTCCATTTTTGACAAAGACACCCAGTTGCGCACCCCGGCCGGTTCCCACCATGATGGAAGTCGGTGTGGCAAGCCCCATGGCGCAGGGACAGGCAATAACCAGAACGGCAATGAAAATACGAAGTGAAAATGTAAAACCAGCATCACCTATAACATACCAGGAAACCCCGGAGACAGCGGCAATGATCATCACTGTCGGCACAAAATAAAGACTGATTCTGTCGGCTAAGTTGGCGATAGGAGCTTTTGAACCCTGTGCTTCGCGTACGAGTTGAACAATCCTGGCCAACATGGTATCCTCCCCCACTTTTTCCGCCCGCAGGGTCAATGCACCATTCCCGTTCAATGTGCCTCCGAGAAGCTGGTCGCCAACCTTCTTTGCCACAGGCAGACTCTCACCCGTCAGCATAGATTCATCAACGCTTGACCTTCCATCGACAATAACCCCATCCACAGGTACACGTTCCCCCGGCTTTACAAGAAGCAGATCACCGGTCCGAATAGCTGAAACAGCAATTTTCCGTTGCCCACCTTCTTCAAGGAGAATGGCTTCCTCCGGGGCAAGTTCCATCAACTGGCGGATAGCATCAGTGGTTTTGGCCTTGGATTTGGCTTCAAAATATTTTCCGAGAGAAACAAGGGCAATCAACATGGCCGCTGATTCAAAATAAAGATCTTTTGCCCTGGCAACAGTATCGATTCCCAGGCCAATTTCCACAAGATTCCAGGTGGAATAAATAAAGGCCGCCCCCGTACCCATGGCAATAAGGGAATCCATATTGGGAACACCTCGAAAAAACGCGGGAACGCCGTTGATATAAAAATTCCTTCCCATCCAGAGGACCGGAAGAACAAGTACGAACTGGACCAGGGCAAAATTAAATGGCGAAATTCCGGGGTCAAGAAATTTGGGTAGCGTAATTCCAACCATATGCCCCATGGAGATGAAAAAAATCACAGAAGCCAGAAGAAAAAGAGGCAGAAGCCGCCGTCGCATGGTCTGCAGTCTTTCCAGCGCCCCTTCAAGCTCTTCCTCCCTGTCACCTGCTACTTCAGTGGCGCCAAAACCGAGACCGTCAATATTCCGGGTGATATCATCAACGGAAACAAGGGTGGAATCAAAACGGATCCGGGCTTTTTCAGTTGCCAGATTGACACTGCACTCGTCAACTCCTTCAAGGCCACCTATTACCTTTTCAATACGAGCGGAACAGGCAGCACAGTGCATTCCGGAAATGGCCAGTTGAACTGTTCCGCCGGTTTCAGGCAGAACAAGTTCAAACCCTATCCTGCCCACAGCCTCTTTTATTTCATTTATTGAAAGCTGCTCCGGGTCGTATTCCAGCGACAGCTTTTCCATTGCCAGATTAACAACAGCATTGTCAACACCCTCCAGGTTGCTCAATATCTTTTCAATCCGAGCGGAACACGCTGCACAGTGCATCCCTTTTACCGGCATCTGCAGTTTTTCTGTTCCTGCCATGGCATAACCTTTTGTTGGAAGTAATTCCCCACAAATTCCCCGGCTTTTCATCGTCCTTTTTGTCCGCACAGGTAAACTATGCGGAACAAAAGAACCTGTAAAATCTGTGGCACGTGAGCAATTACAGTTCAGAAGTAATAAAACACAGAGTTGTTAACCCTGTGACCAGTCAGTAGTTAAAATTATAATTTTTCCGATTGCCAATCGGGCTGAGTTTCATGGATAACCAGGTAATATTCAGTCTTCAATCCATGACCGCTTTGTGACTTGCCATTTACGGTATCCTTGAAAACAAAATTTCATTTCATGGGTAATTGAAAATAAAGATTAAAATGGATACTGTAAAGACACTTGACATAACCTCTGTTGTTATTACAACTTTTACTATAATGCTTTTCCAGGGTACACAAAAACCCTGATCCATCCCCCATTTTTCGGAGACTGTTTTATGGAAACGATAAAAATAAAAGGAATGAGCTGTAACCACTGTACAGGTTCCGTGCAGAAAACGCTGGAAGGAATTGCAGGTCTCTCCCAGGTATCGGTAGACCTGAAAAAAGGAGAAGCTTCTTTTAAGAATGATGGCGTCAGCAGAGATGACATTTCTGCAGCCATCAAGGCAATCGGTTTTGAAGCAGTTTCATGATCTACCGGAATCCTTGACGGCTTTGTGACCTCCCTGTTGATTTTTTCAACACACCGGTATAACTGCATTCACGATACTGTCAAGGATTCAAAGCAGGCATATAGTCCGGCACAACAACCCCACGCCTTAATTCAAAACAAGACCTGATTTACCCATGATGAAACTCAGCCCGACAATTATGAGCCTGTAAATGTGCCTGCTTTGTCAGGCTGGCCTGAGGTCAAAAATCCCTGAACATCTCAATTCATGACAGGTACTACCTCATTTTTCGCCACCCTTCCTCGATAAACCGCTTTTCCCGGGCAAGCCCCCACTCCTTCATGGCATTTACATAGGCGAGAATATCAGTTTTTGCCAACTGTTGAATTTCTTCTCTTTCCCTGTTTCTTCTTCTGGTGTCATCCGGAGTAATTCCAACCCAGGTCACATAACCGGCATCAAAAACCCAATCAGCGGTGAGGCTGTCTGCAGGCATACCGAAAGTGGAAGCGTGTGAACGGACAACATCCATATCAAGTTCAAGGATCCAGCCATTATCCCAGATATTCCCAGGTTTATCCCTGTCTTTATCCCGGCTGCATTCAGGACAGAAAAGCCCGGTCACCGAATTTTCTCTGAGAACCATTTTACCGAAGAAAAGTTCGGCACTGTTTCTGCCACACCGGCATGTTAAACAATAACTTTCACACATGATTACATGTCTCCAACGTACATTGAAAAATCTTAAATTTAGATGTAATTACTCACAGGTACACCAGCTTTTCACGGTCTCTTTCGTCCGCATAGGTAGGTAAAAGCGAAGAAGAACCTGCAAAAATCTGCACCACCTGTGAGCAATTACAGTTCAGAGGTAATAAAATCATATAATTGCTACCCCTGTGAGTAGTTACATTAAGATATCTGTTTCTTCTGTTCAGGAAATGAACCGTTGTTCCAGGTTGTCAAGAAAAAGCTCATACCTGTCGGGATCAATTCCGGCTTCCTTATCTTTTGCAATAAACTTCTCAGCAATCTCTTCAATCTGTACGGCTGTCAGCTCCCTGTCCAGCCAGGGAAAAAGTATCTCGTCTTCTTTTTTAATATGTTCAGTCAGCAGCGATCGGTAGGCGAGAAGATGTTCCTTCAGAGTCCCGACGTCTGATGCTTCCAACGAGGTGAGCATATCCTTGACAAGCCTGCGGGCTTCCTTATGATCCCGATAGATAACCTGGAAAATTTCCGAGCTGTCATCAAAATACGCAAACAGAACATCCTCTTCCTTTCCATGATGAATCTTGTCGGCATAAGATTGAATTAGATCAATACCATCCCGTACAAGTTCCTGTCCCTCTTCAGAATGCAGATCCATGCTCTCCACCACAAACGGAATCAGAGCCAGCCAGCGCTTGATCTGCACATGTTCACCAACCAACTTCTGCATGGGCAGGGAATGAAAAACCCGGACCTTTCTGTCTTGCAGCACTGTTGTCTCCCCGGATACCTGAATATTTCTTTCGGGATAAATTACAGACTCAATGCGAAGCATCAGCTCCCGTTCCTGTTCCGGCTCCATCTGATGAATCTCTAGGATATCCTTTAATTGACACATCCCCACCGTACATGGTCCACAACCGATACCGTATTGTTCAAGTACAGCTCCAACCTCGGGAAATTCTGCTATTATTTCCTTGATACCTTTATTTTCGTATTTTTCCATATAAATGATTCCTTTAATATATAGCCGACATGCTGCTGCGACCGGCAGGTATACATACACTGTAAGGATATATGAGATAAATAAAAGGGACTTTGATTTACATCAAACAACACAAAAATTGTTTTTTCAGCCACAGATTTTGGAAATCAACGATTTCAGGTATAATAAAAAAAACCTTCCAATGCTCAACACCTGTATTACGGGAGAAAAACGATATGGCCACACCATCAGAACCCATCCCACCTGAACAGGATCTCACCCGACAGACTGAAAAAATCTTCCATGCCATTAAAACCTCCCTTGATAACAATGATATCATCCGTGCCGAAACATTGCGGGAAAAACTGCTTGAAATAAACCCCATGGCCCTCAGCGAAATTATCAAATCGGCCGAACTGATTGAAAACGCAAAAACTGCCAACAGAGACCGGGATCATTTTGCAGTCTGGGATAAGCTCTACAGCACGCTTTCCGAAGAAGAGCAGAACTGCCTGTTCTACAGCCTGAAAAAGGTCATTGTGCCACGCGGGAAAATACTGCTGGCCAAGGGTTCATTCAACAACCGGCTCTTTTTCATTGACAGGGGAAGGGTCTCCATCTGCCAGCCAAAAGGGAACAGACATTCTGTCCTGGCCCAACTTGGCAGGGGAGACATTCTGGGGGAATATACCTTTGCCACCATCGCTCTCTGCAGTGCCACAGCTGTAACCAGCTCGGAAGTACAACTGATGGTCCTGGAAAACACAGCGGCTACCGACTGGAATGAAACTTACCCTGAGCTCTATGACAAACTCATCGACTACTGTATGAAAAACGGTCAAATCGATGAAATCCTCCGCAGGAAAAAATCTGATAAACTGCATGCCACCAGGTACACTTTGTCAGGAGAAGTAACTGCATATCTATTGGACAAAAAAGGGAAAAAGACCAAAACACATTTTCGAGGCAGTCTCTCGGAACTGTCGGTATCCGGAACCAGTTTCGGCATCAGGTGCTCCAGCAGGGAAACAGCACGAGCTCTCCTGGGGAAATACCTGCTCCTCAACTGCAAATTCAACAGGGAAGAAACTGTGTTAAAAACACTTGGCAAAATTGTTGAGGTGAGTTTCCACCTTTACAATGACTACACCCTGCACATTCAGTTTCCCACCAGACTGGAAGAAAAAGAAATTGTAAAATTCTGC
>NZ_JBPLBA010000195.1:0-4010 GCF_054039375.1 Desulfomarina sp.
TTTGTACTTCTTGCCATTGTCATTCTTGTCGCCGCCTTTTTTATTTTTGATATTGATCAGCTTCTGACCCTGAAGGCCATAAAATCACAGCAGGCTGAGTTTGAGCAGTTGAAGGCAACTTCTCCGGTTCTGGTCAGTCTTGCCTTTTTCGGGCTTTATGTTCTGGTGACGGCCCTTTCGCTTCCCGGGGCAGCTCTGATGACCCTTGTGGCAGGCGCCCTGTTCGGTCTTGCCTGGGGGCTTATTCTTGTTTCCTTTGCCTCAACTATCGGGGCGACTCTTGCCTTCCTCGTTTCCCGCTATCTCCTGAAAGAAGCAGTACAGAATCGTTTCGGGGACAGGCTGGCATCAATAAACAGGGGTGTTGAGAAAGAAGGCGCCTTTTATCTTTTTACCCTGCGTCTGGTGCCGGTTTTTCCCTTTTTTCTTATTAATATCCTCATGGGACTGACACCTATCCCTACCATAACTTACTACTGGGTCAGTCAGATTGGTATGCTGGCGGGAACTGCAGTTTATGTAAATGCGGGTACTCAGCTGGCAAAAATTGACAGTCTTGCCGGGATTATTTCTCTGCTGCTTCTTTTCTCTTTTGTGTTGCTGGGCCTTTTTCCGCTTATTGCCAAAAAAATGATCGACTGGCTGAAAAAAAGAAAGGTCTATGGCGCCTGGCCCAGGCCCAAACGATTTGACCGAAACCTGATCGTTATCGGCGCTGGAGCGGCTGGACTTGTCAGTTCTCTGATCGGTGCGGCGGTAAAGGCGAAAGTCACCCTTGTTGAGGCTGGTAAAATGGGAGGTGACTGCCTGAATTATGGTTGTGTGCCAAGCAAGGCACTGATCAAAAGTGCGAAAATAGTTCACTTCATGAAAAACGGTGATCAATACGGCCTGGAACCGATGGAGCCGCGGTTCAGCTTTAAAAAGGTCATGGAGCGCGTTCATCGGGTGATCAGCGAGGTAGAGCCACATGACAGTGTCGAACGATTCACGTCTCTGGGCGTAGAGGTGCTGAAGGGATATGGTGAACTGGTGGATCCGTGGACGGTGATGGTTAAATTGGAAAATGGTGAAACCAGGCGGATCACGGCCAGGTCGATCATTATTGCCGCCGGAGCCGAGCCCTTTGTTCCTGCCCTGCCCGGAATCGAGCAATCGGGCTATCTCACCAGTGACACCCTGTGGGATGAGCTTGCCACCCACGAAAATCCTCCGGAAAAACTGGTTATTCTTGGTGGAGGTCCCATCGGCTGCGAGTTGTCCCAGTGTTTTGCCAGGTTCGGTTCCAGTGTCTGGCAGGTCGAACGGGGTGAGAGGATCATGAGCCGGGAAGATGTCGAAGTGTCAGCTTTTGCCAGGGCAGCTTTGGAAAAGGATGGGGTCCATGTTCTCACGGAACACAGTGCCCTGCGCTGTGAACAGGAAGGTGGGAGAAAATTTGTGATCGTAGAACACAAAGGGAAAGAAAAAAGACTCGGTTACGATGTCCTAATCTGTGCCGTGGGTCGTTCCGCGAGATTGAAGGGATATGGTCTTGAAAACCTGGGGATCGCCACGGAGCGTACCATAGTAACCAACGATTACCTGGAAACCCTCTACCCCAATATCTTTGCAGCAGGAGATGTCGCGGGACCTTACCAGTTCACCCATACCGCCGGACATCAGGCCTGGTACGCCACGGTCAACAGCCTGTTCGGAGAGTGGAAGAAATTCAGGGTGGACTATTCCGTCATCCCCTGGACGACCTTTATTGATCCTGAGGTGGCCAGGGTCGGTCTCAACGAACAGGAGGCAAAGGAAAAGGGAATCGCCTATGAGGTGACCCGGTTCGGTATTGATGATCTTGATCGGGCCATAGCCGACGGGGCTGCTCACGGTTTTATAAAAGTGCTCACTGTTCCTGGCAAGGATAAGATTCTCGGGGTGACCCTGGTGGGCGAACACGGGGGTGACCTGCTGTGCGAATTTGTTCTGGCCATGAAACACGGCCTGGGATTGAACAAGATCCTCTCCACGATTCATACTTATCCGACCCTGGCGGAAACAAACAAATACGTGGCAGGGGAGTGGAAGAAAAACCATGCGCCGGAGAAGTTGCTTGCCTGGATTGAACGTTATCATACCTGGAAAAGGGGGTAAATATGGGACGGATTTTTTTTGTTCTCCTGCTGGTCTTTTCCGCCTGTCGTGTCGAGGCGGCGGTGTTTGACCATGGAGTCTGGGATACACTGCTGAAAAAACATGTTGTTGTTCTCGACGGTGGCAGAAAAACCCAGGTTGATTATCACGGTTTTCTGCAGGATCGAAAAGAACTGCGGGCTTACCTGGACAGTCTGGCAGAAGTGGACCGGAAAATATTTGATCAGTTTACTGCTGATGAACAGCTTGCCTTTCTCATTAACAGTTATAACGGCTGGACAGTGGAACTGATCCTGACGAAATATCCGGATCTGGAGTCCATAAAAGATCTCGGTTCGTTTTTCCAGTCTCCCTGGAAGAAGCGTTTTTTTTCTCTGCTTGGAAAAACCAGGTCTCTTGACGAGATAGAGCATAAACTCATCCGCGGTTCCGGCAGGTATAATGATCCGCGTATTCATTTCGCCGTCAACTGCGCCAGCATAGGTTGCCCGGCGCTGCGGCCCGAGGCCTACAATGGCAGGGACCTGCAGCGTCAACTGCAGGAGGCTTCCGAATTTTTTCTTTCCGACTCAACCAGAAACCGCTACACAAACAACCGCCTTGAGGTGTCGTCCATTTTTAAATGGTACAGGGAGGATTTTGAAAAAGGCTGGAAGGGGATATCTTCCCTCGGCCAGTTTTTTGCAAATCATGGGCAGCTCCTCGGTCTGGATGAACAGGCTGCCGACAGGGCGATGAAAAACGAACTGGAAATTACTTATTTGAAATATAACTGGAAACTTAATAGTATAGCAGAGCGTTGATCCAGAGGAAAAATATAAAATTACAATTTATAACCAGAGAAAAATGTCAAAAATAAATCTGATGGATGATTACAGTGAAGGGTGTCATCCTCGTATTCTTGAGATCCTGGCGGAAACCAATCTTACACAGCAGGAAGGGTATGGTGAAGACGTCTATTCCCGGGAGGCACGGCAACTTATCCGGGGGAAAATCAACTGTTCAGATGCGGATGTATTTTTTGTTTCCGGAGGAACCCAGGCTAACCTGATTGTTGTCGCCGCCACCCTGAGACCACATGAATCGGTGATCGCGGTGGACAGCGGCCATATCAATGTCCATGAGGCGGGGGCAATCGAGGCCACCGGTCACCGGATAAACAGTGTTCCGGGAATGGAAGGCAAGATGCGGGTGGAGGATATTCAGGCTGTGCTGGAGGGACATGCTGATGTCCCCCATATGGTCAAACCGAAAATGGTCTATATTTCCAATTCCACTGAAGTCGGGACCTGCTACCTGAAAAACGAGCTGGAGGATCTGTCGGAATTCTGTCGGGAGAATGAGCTGTTTCTCTTTATGGACGGGGCCCGCCTCGGGTCCGCGCTCTGCGCTGATGGCAACGACCTCAGCCTGGCTGATGTGGCCGAACTGACAGATGTTTTTTATATAGGCGGGACCAAAAACGGCGCCCTGCTCGGTGAGGCCATTGTCATCACCAATAACAGCATTAAAGAAGATTTTCCATTCCATCTGAAACAGCACGGTGCATTGACCGCCAAAGGCCGGCTGCTCGGTATCCAGTTTGTCGCCCTGTTTCGCGATGATCTGTTCTTCGAGCTGGCGACGCACGCAAACAGAATGGCAGGCTTTCTCACGGTGGAGATCAGGGAAAGAGATTATCCTTTTCTGGTTGAAACTTCCTCAAACCAGATCTTTCCGATTTTTCCCGACACCAGGATTAAACAACTGGCGGAAAACTACGCGTTTCATACCTGGCAGAGAGTTGATGATACACATTCGGCAGTCAGGCTGGTCACGTCGTGGGCTACAGAACGGAGTGTGGTTGACCAGTTCGTCGTTGATCTTGGTTA
>NZ_JBPLBA010000196.1:0-20966 GCF_054039375.1 Desulfomarina sp.
TGACGTATCTTGCTTGTCCTTTTTCGCGCCATCCCGCCTGCGGCTTATGTTACATAGCTCAACTATGCGCTCAAAGCCGCAGACAGAATGGCACAAAAAATTACAGCGCAATATTACGTCATTTCATTGTTGACGTGACACTAACCTGCTGTAATCAAGGTGTTTAAAAATCAGGCCGCGTCACCATTGGACGCCTACGGATTCAGGATTACGAAAAAATTTATGGATTTTGAAAAAAGAAAACGCAAAATCCTTTTAGGGATAACAGGAGCGAGTGGAATGCTTTTTATCAAGGCATTCCTTGAAACAATGCGTTCAGCCCCCGTGGAATTTCACGCTGTTATTTCCGCTTCAGGGCAGGACGTGTTGCAAAAGGAACTCGAAATAACACCTGCAGCTCTGCCGGTAATCACAAAATGGTATGATGTTGATGATTTCAAGGCAGCCCCGTCCTCCGGTTCTTCGGATTATCACTCCATGGTTATTTTGCCGTGTACAATGGGAACTCTTGCTGCCATTGCAGGTGGTTTGAGCATGAATCTGATCCACCGGGCTGCGGATGTAACATTGAAGGAGCGCCGTAAACTGGTGCTTTGCGTACGCGAGACACCTTTGAATCGTACTCATTTGCAGAATATGCTTGCTGTGCACGACGCCGGAGGAATTATCTGCCCGGTTATGCCGAGTTTTTATTTTAACCCCGCTACCCTTGAAGAAGCAGCTTTAAGCTATAGTTGGCGGCTGGCGGATCAACTTGAAATTGAAATACACGACAGGAAAAGATGGCAGGACAGCAACGATTAATAGAAAGGATTTCGGTCCTTCTGGAGATGATCAAGTTTAAACTTTCCATCTTTGCCCTTCCTTTTGCCTGTATTGGTGCTTTTCTGGCATCCGGCGGTTTTCCAGAATACACAGCCTTGTTGTGGATTATTGTGGCAATGGTCGGTGCGCGAACCTGTGCCATGGGATTTAACCGGATAGTCGACAGGCGTTTTGATTGTGAGAATCCCCGAACGAACAGAAGAGCACTGCCCGCGGGAGAAGTCAAACTGAAAGAGGCATGGACGATGGTAATCATAGCCGCTCTCATCTTTTTTCTGGCCTGTTCAAGGCTGAATACACTGACTCTGCAGCTTTCTCCCCTGGCTCTTTTTTCAACCCTTTTTTATTCTTATACCAAGAGGTTCACCTCATTCTGTCACCTTGTACTGGGTGTCGCTCTAGCCTTTTCTCCTCTGGGAGGCTGGGTTGGAATAAGCGGCAGTTTTGCCGGTTATCCCTGGGTGCTGTCCCTCGGAGTGCTGTTCTGGGTTGCCGGTTTTGATACAATATACGGTTGCCTTGATGCTGATTTTGATCGTGATCGTGGACTTCACTCTCTGCCTGCTCGAATCGGCAGAAAAAATGCCTTCAGGCTTGCCGGGCTTTTCCATGTTCTTGCCTTTTTCTTTTTTGCTCTCACAGGGTATCAGGCCGGATTGAATATCTGGTACTATGCCGGTCTGGTTCTCACTGCGGGAGCACTTCTGTACCAGCATATGCTGGTGCGACCTGGGGATCTGTCCCGGATTCATGCCTCTTTTTTTTCCATGAATGGATTTATAAGTGTGACCTTGTTCGCCGCGACCTGGCTTTCTCTTATGACCCTGGGCGGTTAGGAGTTGGCGCAATGAAAAATAATTTTTTTTTAATAGTTGTTCTTTTTCTGGCTCTGACAGTTGACGGGCGGGCTGTCGCTGGAGTAACGGGAAAAGAAAACGAGAGAATAAAAACGATACCACTCGGGAAAATTGATCAAAACCTGAATCCTTACGGATACCCGGACCACGAGATTCTTGATTATGATGTTTCATGGACCGGGGGAATAAAAATAGGTGAACTCCGGCTTGAGACAGGTAAAGCTTCAGAAGGGCCTGACATTTTTACTATCAGGGCAGAAATTTCAACAAAAGGTGGCGCAGTTCATTGGGTGTACCCGATAAATGACACCCACATCACCTGGGTCAGGGGGCTTGAGAGACTGCCCTTCAGATATGAAGTGTGGCAGGATGAAGGGTACAGTTACAAAGCTCACAGGATAACCGAATATGAACAGGAGAGGGGCCGGATACGGTTATGGAAAAATGAAAAAGCAGAGGGAGAGTACAGTGTTGAGGGCATTGTCAATAATGAATTCACCTCCTTTTTTAACAGCCGGTTAATGAATCTTGTTGTTGGTGAACAGATAATTGTACCGACCTTTGCCGATAAAAAGAGAGTCGAAGTTGTTGTCAATACCATCACAAAAAAACAATTTGAGAAAACTGTTATCGGTCCGGTTCAGGCTTTGGAAGTCATGCCGGTTATGACGTTCAGGGGGCTGTATGATAAGAAGGGTGATACGGTTATCTGGTACACTGATGATGAATGCCGTATCCCGGTTCTTATCAATTCAAAGATTGTCATAGGCTCACTGACCGCCGAGCTGGTCGGATATGAAAATTCTGCCTGCAAACGTTACAGGCAGGTAAAAAGACAAAGATAGAATGGAGTGGAAGATGATCACAGTAACGACAACCTCTTTTCCTGAACTGGAGCTGGTGCACAGGGGAAAAGTGCGTGATATGTATAGTATTCCCGGTCATGAAGATAAACTGTTAATGGTGGCTACGGACAGGATCTCCGCCTATGATGTGGTGATGGAGGATGCCATTCCCGGCAAAGGCGCAGTTTTGACGGAACTCTCACTTTTCTGGTTCAAGCTGCTTGGCGGTATTATCGACAATCATCTCATCAGTGCAGCGGTTGATGAATATCCGGAAATATGTCATCAGTACAGAGAGCAGCTGCAGGGGCGCTCAATGCTGGTGCGAAGAACACGCCCCCTATCCATCGAGTGTATTGTTCGCGGCTATATTTCCGGTTCATTCTGGAAAGCGTATCAGGAGAATACTACTGTTTGCGGTTTTGAATTACCGGTGGGTATGAAAGAATCGGAAAAGTTTCCTCAACCTCTTTTTACACCCTCGACCAAAGCGGAAATCGGAGATCACGACGAAAACATATCCCTTGACCGAATGGCTGAAATTGTGGGGGAAGAAAGGGCCCGGCAGATTGCTGATGTCAGTATAGCTCTGTATAAAAGAGCGTCTGAATTTGCAGGAACAAAGGGAATAATTATTGCGGATACTAAATTTGAACTGGGGGAAATTGACGGAAAGCTGATCCTCATTGATGAAGTCCTGACACCCGACTCTTCCCGATTCTGGCCTGAAGAGCAGTATGAACCCGGAAAACCCCAGCCAAGTTTTGATAAGCAGTTTCTGCGGGATTACCTCAGCAGTCTCAACTGGAATAAAAAGGCTCCAGCGCCGTCACTGCCCCTGGAAATAATAGAAAAAACGAGGGCACGATATGAAGAGGCTGTCAGGAAAATCGTAAGCTGATCTTTTACAGACCATTAAACCTGTGAGCGTTCGATGGTCATGCAATCCTGCTTTTTGCAGGCGGCTTTCAGGTTCTCAGGGTTCTTTTCGTGTGCAGAATCGGAGAACAGTTTCCAGTGATTGATCCTGGAATGTATATCCAGCTTCCAGCAGTGCTGTCGGTGCAGCTCTGGTGGAAGTGAGGAGCATTTCGTCAGCCATCCGGCCAAAGATCATTCTGGCTGCAAAGGCAGGAATACGGAAGATAACCGGTTTATTGAGAATTTTCCCCAAAGTCTTTGACAGTTCTCTGTTGGTAGTCTGAACAGGGCTGACAACATTGACAGGACCTTGGATCCTGGGGCTGGTCAGTATAAAGGAGACAATTTCACAGATATCCCGAATGCTGATCCAACTGATATACTGTTCTCCACTGCCTATGATCCCCCCCACTCCTGCACGAAACGGGGGTATCATTTTATGCAGCGCGCCACCATTCGGGCTCAGGACCATGCCGAACCTGAGGTTGACGACCCTGACGCCCATGGCCGGCAGACGTTCTGTTTCCTTTTCCCATTCCCTGCAGACCTCGGCGAGAAAACCTTCACCCGGACCGCTTCTTTCATCGACAATTTCTTCACCTCTATTGCCGTAATAGCCCGCCGCAGAAGCGCAGAGAAAGGTCCCGGGCTTTTTGGGAAGATGGGAAATATAGTCAACCAGCTCTCTGGTTCCATTGACTCTGCTTTGAAGGATTTTTTCTTTTTTGGCCTTGTTCCAGCGCCCCTGGGCGACATTTTCCCCGGCAAGATGAATGACCGCATCAAAGGGGCTTTTGTGGCTTGCCTGGAGCCTGGCTGTCTTCCAGAAATCATTGTTTTTTGTGTTCCTGTTTCGTTGCAGACACTGGATGGAATATCCACTGTTGAAGAGATGTTCAACAAGAGCGCTGCCTATCAATCCTGAACAGCCGGTTATCAGAGTTTTTGTCATATTATGTGCCTGTGACCAATTACGTTATTTTTTGAGTTGTGGTGCCGGTTTTTTTGAGTCCAGAAAGTGTTGAAAAGCCATTACGGGATGTTTCCTGATCATTTTAGGACCGGAATATCGCATGATGGCAACCACTTTTTCTTTCATGTCCTTTTTATAGCAATGGATGGTACATTTCCCGCAAGTGGATTTTTTTTCCTGGAAAGGGCATTTTTCGAGTTTTCCCCTGGCGTATTTGATGAGTTCAGCACACTCATTACAGATCTCGTTTTTTCCTGGTTGATGGTGTTTTCTGCAATAGATTTCAACCATCGCCTGCATGGTATTATATTCTCTTTCGAGCCTTGGGGGAAGCTGTTGCTGTCCACCAAAAATGGCTGAAATAATCTGTTCACAGACCCGTTCCTGGCTGATAAATGAATTCTCTATTGTAATGTCAGCATAGCGCCGGTACAGCGTTAACCTTTCATGAAAGAGATCTTTCAGACTCTGGTCCCTGCGTTTGGCAAGGCCCCGTGTTTCATAGTTTTTAATGCGCTTTTTCAGTGCATTGAGGTTTGCGTGCAGAAAAACAATTATACCATCTTTCTGGAGGTGAATCATTGCAGTGTGGCTATAGGCTGCACTGCCTCCTGTGGCAATGACATGGTTTTTGACATTGATTTTAAGCAGCACTTTTTCTTCAATTTCTCTCAGGGACATATGCCCGTCCTGATCAACTATATCCTGTAATGTTCTCTGTTGGTCGGCCTGGATCAGGATATCCGTATCCAGAAAACGCATCCCGAGTATTTTTGCCAGGATTACACCAGCAGTGCTTTTTCCGGATCCCGGCATACCGATAAGGACAATATTCTTTTTCATATTAGAGTGTTCCCGGCAATCGGGTGTTCTGTCCGTGTTTGGGATTTTCACTGTTTGATGACTTCCAGAGGACATACCCTGCCTTTTTGTTCCAGCGGTAAAACGTGTTGAGGGCTGAGTGAGTGGAGATTGCTGTTTTTTCATTTTCAGTAGTCTGAAGTTAAATATTCAAGTTGTTCGTCTCAGCTGGGTCGGAATTGATTGAACCGAAAGAAGGGATATGAAGCTGAGTAGTGCGCCGGCCAGAAATGGAATCCTGTAATCTATCAGCCACAGCAGGCCGCCTATTGCCGGAAGAACAACGGCGGCAATATGATTGATGGTAAAGCCCACGGCCATGCTTGGTGCAATGTCTTCAGGATTTGCGATTTTCTGAAAAAATGTCCGGATGGCAATGGAAAAGTTGAAAAAGACATGATCAAGGATGTACAGGAGTCCGGCCAGGTATTTATCTGAAACCAGAGCATAGCCGCAGAATACAAAAAGGAGGGCGAAATACTCAACTGAAAGTACTGTCTGCTCACCATATCTGACGATACACCTCCCGATCAGAGGGCTGAGGAAATAATTCACAAGATTGTTGATCAGAAACAGGATAGCGATTTCCTGGATACTGAAGCCAAATTTTTTTACTAGGAGAAAAACAGCAAAGGCTGTAAAAATCTGACGTCTCGCTCCCGCGAGAAACGTGAGAAGGTAAAAAAGCCAGTACTTTTTTCTTAAGATCATCTTCCTGTGCTGGGGGATAATATTTTTCTTTTCCGGGTGTAGTTTCCAGGTTGAAAGAGCGAGTCCCATGATGATCAGACCGAAAAAGAGATAGAGGGTGTTGAAGTTGAAAAAGGGGCCTACGGTCAGAAAAAAAACACTGATACTGATGTTACATGCGGAGGAAAGAGAGCGTAGTCTGCCGAAAACGAGAGGAGCTTCATCTGTGTCGAAATATTGCAATGTAAGGGATTGATTGGTCGTTTCAAAATAGTGGAAGCCGAAACTCATAACAAGGGTTGTGAAGATCAGGCCGTAATAGGTCGGAAAAAAACCGGTAAGTGCGATTCCTGCGCCAAGAATGAGTACAGAGAAGGAGGCGAGCCGGTGTTCTTTGATAATAAAGAGAATGTAAATCACAAAAAGAGATAAAAAACCGGGTACCTCTCTTATGGATTGGATCATGCCGATGTGGTTACCGTTGAGATGCACAACATGGACGGCGAAGTTATCAAAAAGGATGCGTGTCGCCTGGAGCCCTCCTGTTGCGCACATGCTGAGGAGCAGGATATACAGGTACATGGGCCTGTTGGTGATCTGTTGTATCACATTCATTTATCTTCCAATCCAGTGGTGTCAGCGGACAAAAAAGGCAGCGTATGCTATAATAAACACGGATGCTCTTGGGGAACAGCCGGGCGGTGGTATCATGATACTTGTTTTTGTAAATATTCTTCTAGGTAAATTCATTGTGAAAAGGTAATCTTATTACATCAGGTAAACTAATCATTACATTTATTTAATACAGTAAAAAAAGAAAAAGATGGAATTTCTAAATACTCTTGTACAATGGTTTGAATCAACGCATCTTCAGGAACAGATAAAGAATGTCGATATTGTCGCTCTTTTTACCAATCCCTGGTTTATTGTTCCTTTTGGTTCGTTTATTCTTTACAATCTGTATAAACAGAAATGGAAAGATATTATTATACTCTCTGTTTTAACTGCGGTCTGGTGGTTTTCAGGAACACCGTATATGAATTCCCTGCTGGTTAACGGCGAAATACAGATTGATAAAATTTTACCCGTGATTTTCGGTGGAGCTGTTGTTCTCGGATTCATAATCTATCTTTTGTTCGGGCGATCCGACTGAATCCGTAAGAAGAGAATGGCTGATATTGTTCAGCCTTAATTCAGCATCGGGTGAACCATGCAGTTTAGAAACGGCATATTTATAATCACTGAAGAACGTCATTGTCCCCTGTATAATGTGGGAGAAGAGCTGGATGTCAGTGAAGGGAACCTGACCATGCCCGCAGGAAAAGCCACCTGTCTGACCCTTGCCAGGGAACTGATTGAAATAGCGTCCGAAGGTGAGAGTTATGAAAAATTCAGTCAGAGTGGCATTGAAAAAAACAAATTTGAATGTGGCGGCTGTACAGGTATTATCCGTTTTGAATATAAAAAGGAAAAAGGTTTTGCTACCCTGCAGATGAAACTTCTTGCCGCAACTGAAAGAAGGGAGAAGATCAGGGAAGTATCCGATTTTGCGGGACTGCTGCGCAGTATTGAACTATTCTCGACATTGTCTGATGATGATCTGCTTGATCTTGCAACCCTGCTTGAACTGACTGAATACCCCTGGCAGTTTCCGATAACCCAGAAAGGGGATCCTGGAAATCGTTTGTTCATCATTATTTCCGGAAAGGCAGAGGTGATTGATGATCATGGTGTTACCCTTGCTGAACTGGAAAAAGGTGAAGTCTTCGGAGAAATGAGCCTTCTCTCCGGAGAAAGAGTAACAACGACAATCATGGCCGCTGAGCCATGTAAAATTGCGGTTATGAACCATAAGAATTTCAGGCATATTCTTACCAGGTTTCCCGCTCTCCAGGTATTTTTTTACAAATTACTGGTGAGCAGAATCACCAAAATGAACCTCCAGCGTGCGGAAGAGCTGTCATCCGGAATGGTGGGACAGTTATCTGATATTTCACCTGTGGAGCTCTGCCAGATGATTAATTCCAATCAGAAAACAGGTCGGTTACATCTTGAATATGAAGAAAAACGGGCTGTAATCCTTTTCAACGAGGGTGAACTTGTCCATGCTGAACTGAATGAGCACGAAGGAAAAGATGCGTTTTACGAGATTTTATCCATCGATAACGGGCGGTTCAAATTCAGTCAGGGCTTGTCTGAAAACGAAAAAAAACTGAATGTAATCGGAGGGTTCATGGCTATGCTTATGGAGGGGATGAAACAGTTGGATGACAGGAGACACCGGGTAACCGGTTATGGAAGAATGAATAATCTCCTGAATCAATGATGACTTTAGAGGTAATAAAATCATAGAGTTGCTGCCCTTATGGCCAATTACGTAAAAGGGTTTTAATGGGAAGAAGAAAACTGAAGGCATTGATTTTTTCGTTGCTGGCTCAGGAGAATCCGGAAGAAATTTTTCGGTTTTCAGAAGAAATATCTGCTCATATTCTTATCCACTATCTCTTCCTGGCCCTCTGCCACCCTGACGAACAAGTGCGGTGGAACAGTGTGAATTGTTTCGGCAGGGTTGTGCCCCGTCTCGCAGAAGAGAACCCGGAAGAAGCCAGGGTCGTCATGAGACGTTTTCTCTGGAGCTTAAATGATGAGTCCGGCGGGATCGGTTGGGGGTGTCCGGAGGCGATGGCGGAAATAATGTGTTATTCTTCCATCTTGAGGAATGAGTATCTCCATATGCTGATATCCTATATGAAGCAGGATGGCGAAGAGATTCACCAGGACGGAAACTATCTGGAGTTACCCATGTTGCAGCGGGGATTGCTTTGGGGAATTGCCAGGTTGTGTCAGCTGCACGGGGAGGAAATGGCGGGGAAAAATATAGTTGATGATGTCACGGCATATCTTGATTCTACAGATCTGCATGTTGTGGCGCTTGCCATATGGACGCTCGGTCTTCTTGGGTGTGGAGATAAGATTAAAAAAAACCGGTTGTTAAAAAATCAGGTAGAATCTATCAGGCTTTATAGAAATTTGCGATTTGAAAATGTTTCTTTAAAGAAACTGCTGGAAGAAACAGTCATATCTTTATAGCCTGCGCGCGGTATCTGTTCGCGGGGACGGCAGCTCTGTGGTCACTGATCACAGGGGCAGCAACTTTATGATTTTATTACCTCTGAACTGTGATTTTGTTTTTCCTGTTCTGTTATGAGAGAATTCCTTTGGGCATTGGTTGAATTGAATCTCCTCCCAGGGAGAAACCACCATCCATGGGTATTATTGTTCCGGTTAAATACGTTGCTTCCACTGCCAGGAAAAAGACCATTTCAGCCACTTCCTGCGGAGTACTGAAACGATTAAGGAGAATATGCTCCCTGAGGTTCTTTTTTTCTTCTTCGGTCAACACCTGCCACCCACGTGTTCCAGGCCCATGGCGTGATTCGACAAGGCCGAGCATCAGTTCGTTCACCCTTCCATTCGGGCTCATCTCCCTGGCCCAGGTTCTGGTCAATGAGCCGATGGCATGATTGGCAGCGCTGAAACCGTCATTAAAGAAAAGACCACCCGGCCCGCTTCTTCCGGTGATGGCGGCTATTGAGGAGATATTGAGGACAGAACCGGATGAACTGTGCCGGAGGAGGGAAAGGCAATGGTGATAGAGCAGCCATTTTGCCTTAAGGGTTGTGTCAATCTCCGTATCCCACTGGTTACTGTTATGGGGGTGATCATAACTGCCATGCACAACCGGCATTCCTCCTCTTTCAATGTTATTGATAAGAAAATCCAGTCTGGTTGTTTTCTTTTTTACTTCAGAAATAAATATTTTCACCTCTTTTTTGTTTCGCAAATCAACCTGATGGGAAAAAAACGAATAACCGGCGGAGGAAAATTCTTTCTCCATTTCACGGCTGGAATCAGGCCAGTCATAATACGGCAGGAAGAGAAAGGCACCTTCGTCGGCAAATTTCCGTGCCACAGCCCGGCCAACTGGTCGAGAAGCCCCTGGAATAAGGGCATATTTATTCTGCAGTCGCATTGATTTGTCTGTTTCAAAAGATATTTACATGAAGCACAGCTGATGGACAATCCGCTGTACCGGGTTCTTACGGGAAAAACTCAGTTAAAAACTGAATTCAAAAAAGGCCTTGGGGGTTCTTTAATTGTGTCATCCCTGCTGTCAAGGCGCTGGAGGCCGAACATGGCCAGGATATTGTCATCCATGGTGAGCTGGTAGTCGTCCGTAGCGATAATATTACTGTTGACGGGATTGATGAGTCGTACGGATAAGTACATGGTTGTCCTGGTGTATGAAAACGTTCCGACAAAGATGGCCTGGGCAGTACTGCTCCCTTCCAGGAGTGACAAGTCCCTGGTGAGAATGGTTTCACCTGAGCCCGGAATTATCTTCAGAGTGTTTGCAAGTTTAATTTCTTTGACACTGTATCCCAGCTGCACTAATCTGGAGGCAATATGTTCCTGAAGAATTCTGCCGAATCTGGATGTTCTTCCTAAATTATTGTTATCCACAACTGTCGTGACAAGAACCGGCATATCGGGATGGTGGGGGACCAGCGGGGGGGTTGCCCGTTGAACCAGGTTGTCGGCAATGGTGTAGGAAAAGGTGATAAGGTTGGTATCGGCGCCAAGGTATTTTTCAAGAGGTGTGCCGTTAAATGAAGAACAGCCTGTAATGATAAGAGAAACCAGTGTCAGAGAAAAAAAGAACCATTGTCTGCAGAAGTGGCTGCCTGAGTTGAAGATGTTGGCTCTTATGTATTTCATGCTGTTTTGAATCCTTTTTAAAACCTGAATCCGTGACGGTTTTCGTGATTATTATTCAGGTAAAATTACATAGCTTTCTGAATCAGGTTTTTGTTTTAATATTTTCAGAAGTGGTTTTTTCCGGTTTTTTCTCCCTTGTGGCGCCGGAAAAAGGGATTGTTCTTGCCTTCAATCCGTTTGATTCCTGGTAATGGTAGAAATCTTCATCGTTTATATAGTAAATATCTGATGCCCTGAACAGGTATTTTTCATCTTTAATCATTGATGTCGTTATAATGATCTCATAGTGACCATTTGTGGTGAAAGTGGTATTGGCGATGTCTGCGGCAACTCCTGAGGCGAGCAGAACCAGATTGCTCGGTGCATTCCTGAGAACGACAATAGCAGAGGAAATCGCCGTCAGTACACCCGGCTGAAGTGTTCTGGTTCTGTCACTGTTGTGCCTTACGATCTGCACCTTATATTGAATGGAAATAGTATCCTCTTTCATTTGATTACGGGTTGGGATACCATAGTCAAACAGTTTGGTTATGAGCAGGTCACGGAATGCTTCATTGAAACTGCTTGTTTCGTTAGGGCCGCAGGGCGTTGATTCATCACCGCAGGTGGGTTCCACATAAACAGTGCTCTGGATATTGTCCGTGATGATCAGCTGATTGTTTATTCTGTTTGCAAGATCCTCAGCAAGAATTTCCCAATGTCGGGAAGACTGCATTTTCTGCTGCTGGGAGTAAGGATAATCAATGGGTTCTGGAATTCTTGCGGAACAGCCGGCAAACAGCAGGAATGAAATAAAAATAACGTGCCAAAAGCGCATATAAAATTCTCCGGGTGAGTGTAGACTGTATGAACCAAATCAGTGCTTGACCATAAATTGTAATTATTTACAGGCACCCCGGCTTTTCACGGTCTCTTTTGTCCGTATGGATAGGGAAAATCGAACAAAAGCGCTTGTAAAAAATTGTGACACCTGTGAACACTTTATCGGACAAAAAAGGGAAAAGTAAAGAAAAATATGTCTATTGATCTGCATATACACTCCTACCATTCAGATGGTACAATGAGCCCGGAGGAATTAATTGTTTACGCGAAAAAAAAGGGGTTGGAAGCGGTCGCAATAACAGACCACGATACGGTGGATGGTGTAAGGGAGGCCGTCCGGCGGGGACGACAGCTTGATCTGGAAGTCATTTCCGGAATTGAAATCAGTGCAATATACGATAAAACAACAGTTCATATCCTCGGTTACCTCTTTGATATCAATAATGAAGTTTTTCTTGGGGCAATCGAGAGGCTGCAGAAGGCAAGAATTGAGAGGAACAGAAAAATCCTGCAACTTCTTGGAAAAACCGGCATACATCTTCAGGAAGAAGAAATTGCCGCTGTTTCGCAAATTGGTCAGACCGGAAGACCTCATATCGCAAAAGTTCTGATTAGCAAAGGTCTGGTGGCAAACATTGATGAGGCATTTGCCAGGTATCTCGGTGATAATGGCAGTGCCTATGTTCGCCGGTTTGTTTTTTCTGCTGATGAAGTGCTGGATCTGATTCATCAGGCGGGCGGGGTTGCTGTTCTTGCCCACCCAATGCAGCTTGTGAAAAAAGGGCTGGAATTGAATTCTGTCATTGGCAGACTTGTTGACCAGGGGCTGGATGGTCTGGAACTGTACTATCCGACCCATTCAAAAAAAAACCGGGCTACTCTTTTACAGTATGTTGAACGGTACAGTCTGGTGGTCAGTGGCGGGAGTGACTATCATGGAGACATGAGGCCCGGTACAACCCTGGCAGGTGGAAAAAATGTAACAGTTCCATCCGCTGTGCTGTCTGAACTGAAAAAAAGAACAGAAAAAAATCAGAAATTTTAAAACTTGTGAAAAATCGATATGAGTATGCATTCAATTCTTATTGTTGATGATGAGCCGAATTATCTTGTTGTGCTTTCTGAGTTGCTGCGGGATGAAGGATTTGAGGTTTTCACCGGTTCCGGTGGTGAAGAGGGGTTGAGAATTGTTCAGGACGTTGATCTTGATATCGTTGTGACGGACATGCAGATGCCCGGTATGAACGGATTGCAGTTTATGCTCAAGCTCAAGGAAAAACGGCCTAACCTGCCTGTTATTGTAATCACTGCATTTGCCGAGGTGGACAAGGCTGTCGAAGCGATGCAGGCCGGGGCGTTCAGTTATCTGGCAAAGCCGTTTTCCAATGATGAACTCATTGTCAACCTGCACAAAGCTGTGCACCACTACTCCATTCTTCGTGAAAATACCCGTCTTCGGGATGAGATAAGGGGGCGGACAGGGTTTAGCGGCATGGTCGGTAAAAATCCAAAAATGCTTGCAGTTTACAAACTGATTGAAAAGGTGGCTCCCACTGACGCTTCCGTCCTTATCACAGGTGAAAGCGGTACCGGTAAGGAACTGGTGGCAAAGGCAATCCACATGCATAGTCCCAGAGAGACAGAACCTTTTATTGCCGTAAACTGTGCGGCTCTCTCAGAAGGTCTTCTGGAAAGTGAGTTGTTCGGGCATGAAAAAGGTGCTTTCACAGGAGCAGTAGCCATGCGCAAAGGTCGATTCGAACTGGCACATCGGGGGACGCTTTTCCTTGATGAAGTGGGAGAAATTCCACTGCCGCTGCAGTCAAAACTCCTCAGGGTGCTCCAGGAAAAAAAATTTGAAAGGGTTGGTGGCGGGAAAACCCTGGAAGTCGATGTGCGTATTCTCAGCGCATCGAACAGGGACCTGCGGGAGGAGGTTGCTTCAGGTCGGTTCCGGGAAGATCTGTTTTATCGTCTGAATGTTATCCCGGTCAATCTCCCTGCTCTCAGGGAGCGGATGGATGACATGAAACTCCTGGTTGAATTTTTTATGGAAAGATTCAAAAAATCTTTAAACAGAACTGATTTAAAAATTTCTCCCTCTGCCATGGCACTGTTGATGAAACTCCCCTGGGAGGGCAATATTCGTGAGCTTGAAAACACCATTGAGCGGGCAGCCATTCTCTGCAGTGGAGATGTGATTGAAGCGGAAGATGTGCAGCCGGACAGCCTCTATATGGAAGGAAAATCGTCCTGGGAAAAAGATGTTGATATCAATCAGTTAATCCCTGATGATCTGACACTCAATGAGGTACTCTATGCCATTGAGGAGAAGATGTTGAAGAGAGCCCTGGCTGAGACTGAAAATATTCAGGCAAGGGCTGCAGAGAAACTGGGTATTACCAAGAGTCTCCTCCAGTATAAAATGAAAAAGTACGGTATAAAGAAGAAAAAATAAACCGGAATCCAGGCACCCCCCTGACCCGCAAAAGGCCATTTTGAAAAAAAACCTTTTCGCCTGATTTCTGTGTCACAGGACAATGAAAAACGCTCACATATGAATAATATGCTGTGTTTTTAATTTACCTGTTCTTTGATGTTGAGCGAAGATTCTCATTATTCAAGGCGCCCATAAGGTTATCCCCAGTTCAACTTATTCCTGAGGATGGTAAAATAGTTTCGTGTTGAGGAGACTATCAGTTTCAAAGGGTGTTCGGCTGTTTCAATTTCAAGGATGTCGTTGTTTTTCATGGTCCATACGGGTTGGCCGTCAACGATAACCTGGGCATTTTCACTGTTGTTCCGGGCATCAAAGCGTGTACGGATGACCTTGGAAGCAGGCAGGATGATGGGTCTGGAACCGAGCATGAATGGGCATATGGGGGTGACCAGTATGGTGGCTAACTCCGGGTGGACGAGTGGACCACCCGCTGAAAGATTGTAGGCGGTGGAGCCGGTCGGTGAAGAAAAAATCAGGCCGTCCGCTTTGTATGTGGCGATATAATCTCCATCCGCTGTTGTTGAAAGGTTGAGTAGCCTGTCGTTGACCTGTTTGTTGACAACAACTTCGTTAAGGGCGAATCTGTATTCTTCCCCAATACCATTTTGAACAAGCCTTGATTTGAGCATGAGCCTGTTTTCGATGATAACTGTATGGCAGAGGATATGTTCGAGGGCATCAACTGTCTCATTTTCCGTCAATTCCGTGAGAAAACCCAGATGACCGAGGTTTATACCAAGTACAGGAATAGAATATCGGGCCGCCTGTTCCGCAATATGGAGCAGAGTACCGTCTCCCCCTAGAACAATTATGAGATCCAGTCCTGGTGCAATCTGGTTGACCGTAACGTTGATTTGTTTCCTTTCAAACCAGGCCGTAAGGGTCAAGGCATAATCCCGTGCCGGAGAGTCATTTTTTTTGGTAATGATTCCGACCCGATGAAGAGCCAATCTGGTTTCTGTTTTAAATGGTTGATGTGA
Source organism: Desulfomarina sp. (assembly GCF_054039375.1). NCBI lineage: Bacteria > Pseudomonadati > Thermodesulfobacteriota > Desulfobulbia > Desulfobulbales > Desulfobulbaceae > Desulfomarina > Desulfomarina sp. The sequence continues at coordinate 15,054 of NZ_JBPLBA010000196.1, forward strand.
AGACATGCCTTTCTTATTGCAAACGATTTTCGGATACAGTATTCCTTTTGAATCAGATGAACCGAAAGGAGGAGAGTGATTTTATCAAATAGACTCTACCGGTTTAAAAAAATCTGATCTGGCATTTTTTCAATCAAATTTCGAAATTGGTCACAGGTACAGCAATCTGTGATTTTATTACCTCTGAACTGTAATTGCTCACAGGCACATCTCCTGTCCGGCTGAGTTTTATGGGTAATCAGAAAAAAACTTGAATCCGTGACGGATTCAGGTCTGGTACATAGCAGATTGGCCGGAAAGAGACAACAATATTAAGCTGCAGCCCTGTTTACCATTTTTACCGGGTTGTTATGAATAGACAGGATATTATGGAAACAATCAACAAGGATTTACTTGAAATTCTCGCATGCCCCCAATGTAAAGGTGCTGTGAAGTTAAAGGAAGCCGAAGGTATTTTGTGTGAAAAATGCAAGCTCCTTTATGAAATACGTGATGGTATTCCGATTATGCTGATTGACGAGGCAAAGAGTATTGAACAGGATTAACGCCTGCATCCCCTTCGGAGGTTCACGGGTTCTGGTAAAGGAAGAAGGTTCTTATGTCAAAGCCACAAAAACAGATCATTCCGGATTATGCCCGGGAATTGTTTGAACAGTATATCGTCACTGGAGATCATGCTGCAAGTGACTATTTAACCCTTATCAGGAAGCTTGTTGCCCAAAAAAACAGTGAGGGAACCAGATGGGAGGAACCGATAAAACTGGCCTATGATTTGCTGGCGCAGGAGATAGAGGAAAACAGGAACAAACCGGTAGAAAAAATAAAATTCGGGACATCCGGATGGCGTGGACGGCTTGGAAAAGATGTATTTGCCCATTCGGTCTGTTGTGTCACCGCAGCCATAGTTGAGCTTTTTCAGTCTGTTGATACTGAAAAAGAACTGGCTCAGTTTCTTGGGGTCAGCAGTTTTTCTGAGGCCTTGACACGTGGGTGTGTTATTGGTTTTGATAACCGGTTTGCGGGTGAATACCTCGCGGGGTGTGTTATGCATATCCTGACCGGCGCCGGGTTCACACTTTACTATGCAGGTGAGTCCACAACAGGAGTTCTTTCTGCTGCGGTTCTGGAATGTGGTGCCGCCTTTTCCATTAATCTGACTCCCTCGCATAATCCTCTTGAATATGGTGGTTATAAATTTAACGGCGCGGATGCTGGTCCTGCTGCACCTCAACTGACTGAGAGAATAACAGAAAATTCCAACAGAATTATTTTAAGAGATAATTCTTCCTATTACAGAAATGGAGATGTGTTCAATAAGCAGATAGACTTGGATAATATCACATGTATTGATTCTCTGGGATTATGGAAGAAAATGGTACAGAGGAACAGGACTGTTCATGGGCTGGATTTGAAAAAAAATGTATCGCGGTTTTTGCGGAAAAAGGATATTGCCGTTGCCGTTGACTGTGTCCATGGCGCAAGCCGTCTGCATATAAGGAAGCTTTTTGACAATACATCGACAGGGTCGCTCACTGTACTGAGAGAGAACAGAGATGTTACATTTGGAGGAGTGGCGCCGGAACCTTCTTCTGTCAATATGCGTGGTGTTGTCAATCTGCTCCGGAAAAAAAAGGAACTGCTCAGGCTGGGCTGCATTATCGATCCGGATGGTGACAGGATACGTTTTACGGATGGCAATGTGGAGATCAGCATGAATCAGTTCGGCGCCATGGCTTTCCATTTTCTCCATGAATATAAAGGAAAAAAAGGGATGGTTGCCAAAACGGTTGCCACTTCGAATTTTGCCAACCGTATTGCTGATATTCTTGAGGAGGAGGTCTTTGAGCCTGCGGTTGGATTTAAAAATTTTAAATCCGTCATAGGCAGGGCGCTGGTCTGTTTCGAGGAATCTGATGGTATTACAATTATTGGTCACACTCCGGAAAAAGACGCTTATATAGGATTGTTTCTAGCTCTGGAGATGATGCTGACAACGGGGAAAAATCTTGGAGAGTACCTGCAGGAACTTGAGCGGGAGTATGGCAGTTATTTTCCGGCACGGGATGGAATTGCGGTCAGTGTGCGGGGAGAGGAACTGCTGAATATTCTCAAGGGACTTGAGAAATACTCTGTGGGAAGTACTGTTTCAGTTGGCAGCCGTACCAGGGAAATTGTAGATGTCATTACAATAGATGGTCGTAAGATGATTTTTGATGACGGTTCCTGGTTAATGATACGGCCATCGGGAACAGAACCGAAGGTGCGGTTTTATGTCGAATCACGTACGGATAGCGGGACCAGTGATCTTGTTCAGACAGCCGGAAAAATGCTGGAAGAAATTGGTTTATTGTAGATATCCTGCTGAAAACAGGGCTACAATGTGGTTGCATTTTGCATTTCAGGTATTATTGTCAGCTTGAAGCAGGAAGATAAATGCCTGACCGGACCAGATGGTTTGGTCACAGCAAAGCAATGAAAATCACGCCTGCGGCGATACAACCCTCAGCCGAGGATTTTCAGATTAAGTTATAATAGTTTCGGGAGAAATTTATGTGGGAATATACTGATAAGGTTCAACAGCATTTTCTGAACCCTCAAAATGTCGGTGAGCTGGAAAACGCTGATGGTACAGGGGATGTAGGCTCCCTTGCCTGTGGTGATGCTTTGAAGCTGACTCTAAAAATAGATGAGAATGAGATCATTACGGATGCCAAATTCAAAACATTTGGTTGTGCGAGTGCTATTGCATCATCCTCTGTGTTAACTGAAATGGTTATTGGTATGTCGGTGGAAGAAGCCTCTAAGGTCACCAATGAGGATATTGCCAATGCCCTTGGTGGTCTGCCAAAAGAAAAAATGCATTGCTCGGTTATGGGGCGTGAAGCTCTGGAAGCTGCTATTGCAGATTATCGGGGCATGATCCTTCCCATGGCGGAAGGAGAAGTTGTCTGTGAGTGCTTTGGTGTGACGGATCTTGAAGTCATCAGGGCGATAAATGAATCGAATCTTCGTTCTGTGGAAGAAATTACAAATTTCACCAAAGCCGGAGGCGGTTGTGGCAAGTGTGAGGATAAGTTAAGAGAAATTCTGCGAAAAACAGTTGGTGGGAAGACGGAAGCCACTGCCGCGGGGTCAGGGACCAAAAAAATGACAGCATTGCAGAAAATCAAAAAAATCGAAGAAGTTCTCGAGCGGGAAATCAAACCGGGTCTCAGAAAAGATGGGGGGGATCTTGAACTGATTGATGTGGATGGTGACTTTGTGACTGTATCATTACGGGGTGCTTGCAAGAGCTGCAAAAAGTCACAGACGACCATTAAGGAATATGTCGAAAAGAAACTGCGGGAGCTGGTACTGGACACTCTTATTGTGGAGGAAGAAGAGTAATGGCAGAGACTAACGGTAAAATTGTCTATATGGATAATAATGCAACAACTATGGTGGCTCCGGAAGTTGTTGATGCCATGTTGCCGTATTTGAAAGAATTGTACGGGAACCCCTCCAGCATGCATACCTTTGGTGGTCAGGTGGGGCAGGCTGTTTCCGAAGCTCGGAGAAAAATTGCCGATCTGCTTGGAGCACAGCCGGAAGAAATCACGTTCACCAGTTGTGGAACGGAAAGTGATTCCACCGCCATCCTTTCGGCATTGCGGACATTCCCGGAAAAAAGACACGTGGTGACAACAAGAGTAGAGCACCCGGCTGTCAAGAGTCTGTGCGAAAATCTTGAAACATTGACAGGCCATAAATACAAGGTAACCCGTCTGAAGGTTGATGAGCAGGGAATGGTGGATATGGCTGAGTACGAGGCGGCATTGACCGATGATACAGCCATTGTGTCGGTGATGTGGGCCAATAATGAAACCGGCAATATTTATCCTGTTGAAAAGATGGCCGCAATGGCCAGGGACAGAGGGATACTTTTTCATACCGATGCTGTGCAGGCAGTGGGTAAGATACCGATCAACCTGAAAGAACTTGATATAGACTTTCTTTCTTTGTCGGGTCACAAGCTTCATGCACCGAAGGGGATAGGTGTTCTCTATGTGAAACGAGGAACACTTTTTGTTCCTTTTCTCACCGGCGGTCATCAGGAGAGTGGCCGGCGGGGAGGCACAGAGAATGTTGCCTCTATTGTTGCCCTGGGAAGAGCCTGCGAACTGGCTGCTGAAAAAATGGACGAGGAAAACACCAGGGTGAAAAAACTGCGGGACAGGTTGGAAAAAGAGCTGCTGGGCAGAATTCCGAACTCACGCCTGAACGGCCACAGGACTGCAAGACTGCCGAATACAACCAATATCAGTTTTGAATATGTGGAGGGAGAGGCAATTCTTCTTCATATGAATCGCTATAATATCTGTGCCTCTTCCGGCTCTGCCTGCACTTCCGGTTCCCTGGAACCGTCACATGTTCTCCGGGCAATGGGGGTTCCTTTTACCGCTGCCCATGGTTCAATACGCTTTTCTCTCAGTATCTACAATACTGACGAAGAAGTTGATTATATAGTGGAAAAAATGCCCACAATAATAGAGTCGTTAAGACAAATGTCTCCATTTTGGAAAGGGAACTGAAAATGAAAATAATTGAGCCTTATTTTGAGATTCAGGATGATCTGGACAGAAGTTCACTGGCTGTCAGGCTGGAAGCATGTGGTCGTATATGTTATAAAAGTGAGGATCTTATTACGGAAGATTCGGCTGTTCCTTTTGTGACAAAAATCGCAAAACATGGTCATAATTCTGTGCTTGAAACTGCGGTGGTGACTTTGAAACTGTTCTGCAGTGACGCTCTTGTCACAGATTTTTTTGCCTGTCAACCCAAATACCTCGTGATTGACAGAGTTGGGGATGGTCTTCTTGTCACAGGCTCAATTCGCAGTTTCAGAGAGTTATATACAGGATTTCCCGAGAATCAGCTTATAGCCGGTATGGTTTCCCTGCTGGCTGAAAAAGAACCATTTCTTTTTGAAGACCTGTATGATGCGAATAAAGCTGTTGAAAGCGATCCCTCTCTGAAGATAGAAAAAATGAGTCTTGCACAGGTTGATGAACTCCCGGGTGATCTACTTATGCGGCACCGGTATGTCGGTGTGAAATTTATTGTCAACAGGGCTGTAACCCATGAACTGGTTCGCCATCGACCCTGTTCATTTCTCCAGGAAAGTCAGAGATACTGTCGATACAGCCAGGATAAATTCGATGGCCAGGTGACCTTTATAAAACCGATGTTTTACGACGAGGGAAGTGAGGAATATAAGGTGTGGAAGGAAGCAATGGAGTTCACGGAAGAGAAATATTTAAAACTGCTTGAGACTTCTTCGCCCCAGGCCGCCAGAACTGTCCTGCCGAACTCCTGTAAGACAGAGATCATAGTTTACTGTAATCTAGTTGAATGGCAGCATATTTTCAAATTGCGAACATCCCCGGCTGCGGAACCGTCCATGCGTGAAATAATTGTTCCCCTGGCAGAAGAATTTTCCAGGAGATATCCCATGATACAGAGGTAAACTCGCAATATCTTCCCTTGAATCAGAAAATCTTCTCTTTTTCAGTTGTTTTATGAAAGGAGAAGATTTTTTTTATTTTCTCAAATACTGGATTTAGGTATTATTCATTTGTAGTTTCCTCCATATATTTGTGACTGTATCTGTCTGGCAACAGGTAATGCCTGTCCATAGCTGGTCTTTTTGCCCGATATTTGCGTTGCCCGAAAAATTTTATCCTCGGAGGTAAGCGTAGACTCCGATATCAATTATATGCCTGCGGTAAAATTTCCCGTGTGCCTTGATCTCGAACAAAAATCCTCATTTCTGGACAGACACCAGGTAACTATTCACAACGGGTAACAACATGATGATTTTATTACCCCTAGACTGTACCTGCAAGAAATTACGGCAGAACTGGCAATTCATTG
>NZ_JBPLBA010000197.1:0-9303 GCF_054039375.1 Desulfomarina sp.
GGGTGCCAACGCGGAAGACATCAGCAGAACTGTTCATGCTCATCCGACTCTTGCGGAGACTTTTGCTTTTGCAGCAGAAATTGTCGATGGTTCCATTACTGATCTGCTTCCGGCAAATAAAAAGTAACCTAAATCCTGCACTTCAGAAAATGAAAAAATATAATTATGGTTTGATCTCAATGTGTTATGATATATCTAACGAATTTGGCCATTCACTTTTTGAGTGAATGTAAATTTTTTCATTTTCTTTGCCCTGCGGGATTGGCAATTTTACCGAACCCGGAGTCTCGCAGGCTCGCTTACCTGCTTCGTTTTCAATGGCTTGAAGTATGCCTATACGTCAGCGCCATTGAACCTCGCATCTTCGGCAGGTAAGCGAAGACTCCGAACTTGTCAATTGCAGGAGTTAGGTATTATTTCTCAAGGACGGCTACAGTCTCAATATGGTGGGTCTGGGGAAACATGTCAACAGGCTGGATTAAATTCACGGTAAATCCTGTTCGGCAGAGTTCTGTCAGGTCCCGGCAGAGGGTAGCTGGATCACAGGAAATATAGATTAATCGTTTTCTGGTCAATGCTGCAATCTCTCCGGCCAGCCCGGGAATACCCCGGCGGGGCGGGTCGATAATCAGGCAGTCAAACTGTCGGCCTTCCATCACCAGATGTCGACAGGCTTCGTGGACAGGTTGTTTAGTGAAAACAGTGTTTGTGAGGCCATTGTTTCTGCTGTTTGCCCTGGCGCTGCGGATGGCGCTTCCCTGGCCTTCAATTCCTGTTATACTTCTTGCTTTTTGGCCAAGAGGTATTGAAAAATTACCCATTCCACAGAAAAGATCGAGAATCGTGTCGGCAGTATCCACTCCACTGTACTGCAGAACCAGATTGATGAGCGTCTGGTTCTGCCCGGGATTGACCTGGAAAAAACCTCCGATTTCCCATTGGAGTTTGAACGGTTCCCGGCTGGTGTTATTCAACCTGTAGCATATATGGAGTGAATTACCGAGCAGAATTTCCTGTTTCCTGTCTGCTGCAAAAGGGCCGGTCAGTTGGAACTGGTCCCCGGAGAAAAAAATTCGTTCCAGGGCCTCAAGTTGTGTACAGACTGTTCTGGCATTGTTAATATCAGCCGGTCTGGGTTTTCTCGTGAACCGGAAGATTGCCACAACCTTTCTGTTTTCCGGATTAAGCTGCAGTTCGAGTTCTGATGAATGTTCTGCAAGTGAGCGAAAATGAGGGAGTTGATGCAGATTCTTGAGGACATGATTGAGTGGTTCTGCCGCCAGCAGGCACCGGTTTATTTCCACGGGCGCATGGGATTTGAAGCGGCGAAACCCCAGTTTGTCTCCGTCGAAAACCTGCAGGCGAATTCGCTGTCTGTAACCGAAAGACCGGGGTGAGGGGATTGTCTTTTGTAACAGGGATTGTGCCTGCTGCAGGACCGGATCATTGCTTCTTGAGAGAAGATCTGCAATGATGGCCGTTTTGAGTTGTGCCTGAAATTGCGGTTTGCAGTGCTGGAAATCACAGCCGCCACATCTGTCATGGAAGGGGCAGGGAGGATGGCACCGACTGTCATGGGGAATCATAATTTCCCTGATGGTGGCATGACAATGGGTGTTTTTCACCTGTCTGGAGACAATACTCAGTGTTTCGCCTGGAAGGGCCTGTTCCACCAGCACAATTTTTCCCGACGGAAGGTGTGCAAGGCCATAACCGCCATTGACGATTTTTTTTATGGTTACCTTTTCAGGTTTCATCTTTATAATAGGAACAGTAAAATCTAAATCCTGAAGGGTAGAGACTCCATGTCCCCCTGATTCTCTGTTTCAGGCCGAACTGTGCATAATCAGGGAAAAAATAACTTCTAAATAACTTTTGTTATTTAGAAGAAATAAATATGTAATAATAAATCATCCTTGTCCTGTCGAACGTTAATCCTCATATTTTTTTTATTTTTGTCAATTGTTTTTTTCCCTCTGACCTCCGGGGCCGGGGTAAAGGTGGCGATTACCATTGAGGGTATCCATGGAGTACTCCAGAAAAATGTTCTTGCCCGGCTTAAACTGAATCTTCATAAGAACAATGAGAGGTTGAAAGAGAATGAGGTGCGGAAACTGCACCGTCAGGCGGAGGAGGATATTCGCCTGGCCCTGGCACCTTTCGGCTATTATCACCCTGAAATATCGGCCAGTCTTAATAATGAAGGCGGGAGCTGGATTGCTGTCTATTCCATCAAAAAGGGAGAGCCGGTTCTGATTGACAAGGTGGAGACTGAACTGATCGGGGAAGGAAAAAACAATAAAAATCTGGAAAAGGCCCTGGCTGAATTTCCCCTGCGGAAGGGTAAAGTCCTTGATCAGGAAAAGTACGAAAAATGGAAAAAAGATTTTGCTTCCCTGGCCATTACGGAAGGCTTTCTCGACGCCGGTTATACACGGCATGAAATCCGTGTGGATCTGAAGAAAAACAGGGCGGACCTGTTCCTTGTGCTGAATACCGGTGCCCGCTACCTTTTCGGCGAGACATCAAGCAGTCAGGATATTATCAGGCCGGATCTTCTGCAGCGCTATCTGCCCTATAAAAAAGGTGATCCCTACAGTCCGGCCGGATTGTTTGAGCTGCAGTCCATCCTTTATAAAACTGACTTTTTCAGCAGTGTTGAGGCACGTGGAGATACGGCCAATCCCAGGGGAATATATATCCCTGTGAAGGTGGAACTCAAACCGCCGAAGCATAAAAATAAATACAGCCTGGGGCTGGGATATGCCACTGACACAGGGGCCAGGGGGAAAATCGACTGGAGCAATCGTCTGTTCAACAAGAAAGGCCATAAACTCAAAGCATCGCTGCAGGTGGCGGAACTTGAAAATTCCTTTTCCCTTCTCTATACCGTACCACGCAGTGATCCCCGTTATGAAAAATTTGTTCATGGTCTCGCCTACCAGGACAAGAAATGGAATGATACCGATACGCGTCTGTTGACCGCTGCCGTCAGCAGTGAATATGCTGATCCCAGGTATAAGTACAGTATTGGAATTGAACTCCGGGATGAAGTTTATGACGTCGGCAACACGAGTGGAAAGAGTACGCTCCTTATTCCATCATTGGGAGGAGGGTTTATTTTTGCCGATGATATTCTCGACACGAAGTTGGGGTTGCAGGCATCTATTGAGTTACTTGGGGCCGCGGAGGGTATTCTTGCAGACGCAACATTTCTTCAGACAACAGTCAGCGGCAAAGCCATTGTCTCTCCGTTTAATCAATGGCGGGTCATTGGCAGGGGTTCTCTAGGCATGACAGTTGTTGATACCATCGATTCCCTGCCACCTTCATTGCGGTTTTATACCGGCGGAGACAGTTCGATTCGGGGTTATAAATATAAATCAATAGGCACAAAAGACAGTTCCGGTGCCGTTATCGGCGGCAGATACCTGGTTGTGGGCAGTATGGAACTGGAAAGAATTCTGACCGATCGCTGGAGTGTCGCCGCATTCTGGGATGCGGGGAGCGCGACCGACGATCTGAAGCTGGATTTTTTCCAGGGAGCCGGCATGGGGCTGCGGTTTCGACTGCCCTTCGGTCAGGTTCGTCTTGATCTGGCTTCAGCCGTTTCAGAAGATGGATATCCCTTTCGAATTCATTTCACCGTGGGGGGGGATCTCTGATGCGAAAACGACTGCTGCGTATCATTCTGCCCTTTTTCCTCGTTTTTTCCGGTGCAGTTGTTTTTTTTCTTTTTACGGATACCGGGCTCTTGCAAATTCGCAGTATAGTGAATTCCTTTGCCTCTCCTATGCTGAGTATCGGCAGCGTTCAGGGGAAGCTGGCGGGAAACTGGTCTGCAGAGGATGTTGAGATGAAACTGCCGGCGTTCTCTCTTTTTTTAAAAAAAATAGATTGTCAATGGAGTCCTTTGGGACTTTTAACGGGTAAACTGGCCCTGGCGAATGTTTCCGTGGACGAAGGGTGGTTGACTGTGATTGAGCGGGGGGAACAGGATTCTTCCCCGGAGGATGTTGCAGTGGAACTTCCCGCGTTGTTCTTACCTTTCCGGCTTGTGGTGGAAAAACTGGAAGTGAATAATTTTCGGGTCGTGGAAGAGGATGGAAAGAACATCTTCTTTACAGAACACATGGGGCTGGCCTTTGACTGGCGCGGGGGGCTCATGAATGTGAAGGAACTGAATTTTCGTGGGGAGGGGGTGGAGCTGTCCCTCCACGGATCACTGGAGCCCGGACCGGAGTGGGAGGTGAATATTCTCGGTGAATATGGTTTTGCAGCCGCAGGATACAGTCGTTTTGCCGGAACGTTCTCCCTGGAAGGCCCACTTGGGGATCTGCAGCTTCATTTGGCAATGAAAGAACCGGCACTTATTGAGGCCGGTGGCCGGTTGACCGGCCTGCCCGATAAAGCGTTGTGCCGGATGAAAGTCCGGGGAACGGCTGTTGATTTTTCCCGTTTCCAGCGGGAGTGGCCGAAAATCATACTTGATCATGCGGATATTGAACTTTCCGCCACCGGAGCCGGTTATCATGGTGAGGTTGCAGCCACGGGAGGCTGGGAAAAACTGCAGCATGTTGCCCTGAAGAGCAGCCTTGATGGAGACTGGGAGGGGATAATCTTTCGTTCCCTGACTCTTGAAATGGAAAAGCAAAGGGTTCATGTAAAGGGTGGAGGCATTTCCTGGAAGGATATTTTTGACTGGAGAGGGCAGTTTACTTTCGACCGGTTTAATCTCGACATTATTCCCGGACCGGTAAGCGGCATCATTGACGCAGTGATTAAGAGTCGGGGCAGGGTCGTTGAAAACGGGGTCAGAGCCGATTTTACCATTTCATCCCTTGGTGGTGTTGTTGAAGAACAGCATGTGGCGGCAAATGGTGAGATATTTTTAACGGAAGACAGAGTTTATACGGATTCCCTGCATATAAAGGATGATACAGGAGCAGGGGAATTTTTTGTTCATCACGGGGAACTCTCCTGGAAAAAGGAAAACCTGACCTGGTTCGGGGATGTCTCCTTTGAAAATATCGATCCTTCCTCTTACCCGGTTCTCCATGAATTCAATGGTTCTCTCAATGGGCATCTGGTTGTTGAGGGAACTGGTGGTGACGGTGATCTGTCCGGGAAATTGTCAATTCTGGATCTTGGCGGCACCATGCTGGAACAGCCTGTTTCCGGAGCAGGTGAGATACGTTTTGAAAACGGCATGTTCAGGACGGATGGTTTAGTGGTGCGACAGGGCAGGGCATTTTTTGAGGTAAAGGGGGCGGCAGGGGATGATCTTGGTCTCAATTTTTCCGCAACAGTCCCGGATGCGAGCCGGATTCTGCCTTCTCTGGCAGGTATTTTCTCATTGCGGGGGACCCTTGTCGGAAACCTTGTGGATCCGGATTTACAGGCAGAACTGCACGGTGAAAAAATTGGTCTGGCTGGAAAAAAGATGAATGAACTGGATATTTCATTTGATGGCCGACCTTTTTCCGGTGAAAAAATAGATGCAAATGTTCATTTTGATGGAGCCAGGATAGCTGACATTGATGTAGAGAGGGGCAATGTGACGATCTCGGGGTCTCTTGAACACCATAATATTGAACTGCAGCTTACCGGAGAAGACATGGAGCTTCATTTGGAGGCTGATGGCGGAATAGTTGAAAAAAACTGGCAGGGTACGCTGTGGGATGGACAGTTTTCCAATGCTGTTTATACATGGGAACAGGTCGAAAAGGCCTCTTTTTCTCTGGGAAAAAGCGAAACGGCCCTGCTGGGTTTCTGTTTTACCGATAAAGAGGGGCACTTGTGTCTGGATGGTCGGTTGCGGAAAAAAGAAGGTGCAGTGACCTGGTGGCTGAAAGCGGCACTTGAAAATATTGATCTGGGCTGGCTTAACCGGTACCATTTACTTACCCTGCCTGTTGCAGGAGCTCTCAGCGGCAATCTGGAGGCTGAAGGAAATGAAAAGGAAGTAAAGAGTGGTTATATTCTGCTGAATTCCCCCGGAATTGATTTTGATTTTGCTCGAATAGATGAAGAGGTTGAGCACCTGAAGTTGGACCAGGCCAGTTTGACAGGCAGATTGCAGGGTGGCATGTTGTCCGTTGATCTTTTAAGCTCAATGACAAATGGCAGTTCCATGCACCTGTCAGCTTCTCTGGAGAACATGGGAGGGTTTCAGCCGGTTCCCGGTGAAATTTCTCTTACCGGAAGAATGGAGGTTGACAGTTTTGATCTGGGTTTTGCCGGGGCGATGACTGGGTTCTATGTCGAACCGGCGGGAAGGCTGGCGGGGGCGTTTGATTTTTCCGGAACTCTGGCACAGCCGGTAATTGAAGGAAAAATGACGATGGGGGCGGAAGGAGTTGTCCTGCCTAACCAGGGTGTTACTTTGAAGGATGTCGCCCTCTCTCTGTCGGGGGAGAAAGATGGATTGCTTTTTCGAGTTTCAGCTGTTTCCGGAAAAGGGCAGCTTGAGGGAACCGGCAGGGTTCGGTATGGTGACGGCCCGGTTGCGGCCAACCTGGATGTGAAGGGTGAGAATTTCCTTCTGTTCAGTCTGCCGGAATATGAAATAGAGGTCAGTCCGGATGTCAATCTGTTCTTCAGTGAAGACAGGGGTGAGATACGTGGCACTGTGAGAATACCCAGGGCCCTGATTACTCCTGAAGAAATGACGAGTTCAGTTTCGGTATCCAATGATGTGGTTCTGCTGAACGGGCATGAGGAGAGTGAAGATACAAAATGGCCGTTTTTCACCAATCTCAATGTTTTTCTCGGGGATGAGGTGGAAATTGACGGTTATGGTCTGAAGGGAAGACTCACGGGGAAACTCCTGGTACAGGACAGGCCGGATTCTTTACTGACCGCCGTAGGTGAACTGGATCTTGTGGACGGCACATTTACAATTTTCGGCCGTTCCCTTGACCTGAAAAGAGGTCGTGTGCTTTTTACCGGCGGACCCATTGACAACCCGGGAATTGATGTCCGGGCGCAGAAAGCTGTCAGTGCAGAAGAGGCCAGGGGGGACGGTTATGTGGTGGGGGTCGATGTCAGCGGAATGGTGCAGGACCTTCAGTTTCATCTCTTTTCCGATCCGTTTATGGAGGATACTGAAATTCTGTCACAGTTGATTGTCGGCCACTCCCTGGCCGGGTCCTCCACAGAGGAGGGAAATCTGCTTGGTGCCGCAGCAGAGGCACTCGGTCTGAAAGGCGGAAATACACTCATAAGCAATTTGACAGATATTCTTTCGGTTGATGATCTGCATCTTGAGGGAAGCAGGGCCAGGGAAGATGTCTCGCTGGTCGTCGGAAAACGGCTGTCAAAAGACCTCTATCTCGGGTATGATATCAACATGTTCAACCAGTCTGGTGTGTTCCGCGTGCGGTACGATCTCAAACACGGGTTTTCCATAGAAACGAGGACATCGCCGGAATCGACCGGTGCCGATTTGATCTATATTTTTGAAAGATAGTATATGGCCCTGGAAAAGGCGGGGCGGTTGTAACCGCTTACGTTTGATTTCCTGCCGATACCTGTGTTACAATTACAATTTGGAGACGATAAATCATAGAGTTGTAGTCATTGTGAGTAGATACCTTTGGGTGCAGCAAATTAATGGAAGTCTGATCGTGAGTGGTATGACCTTCTGCCCGATGGATTTTCATATAATGGATGAGGAAACTGTTTACTATCTATATTTTCAGGAGGGAGAGATGACAGGTTTACTGCGGCTTTTTTCAGTTGTATCTTTTTTCGGTATGTTATTTTTTCTGGCAGGTTGTGCTGATAAGGTTCCTGTTGAGCCGCCGCCAGGTACAGGAACAGCGTTTCAGAGAACTCTGGATGAGACCCAGACAGCGGTGAGAAGTGTGTTGGCCAAAGCCGGCTTTGGTATCAGAAAGGAGAGTCCTGAATACATTGAGGCCATCCACCTCAAGCGTGGTGAGACGGTGGAGGACAGCGATGGTGAGCTGGTGGGTATCTGGTTTACCGATCGGGGCAACAGTGTCGTCGTTCGCATGGATACGATGAAAAACAGTTCCGAAGTGGCTTCCCAGAAGGATTGGGAAAAACCGCTGCTGGCTGCTCTGATGCACGAGCTTGAATAATACTGAATCCCTGAATTCTTTGCGGCAGGTGAGGAATTACAGTTCAAAAGTCAATATCGTTAACTTAAGCGATGAGCCCCATTCTGACCTCGTCCGGGGGACGCCATAAACCCGTCCCTGGGGGCTTGACTGCAGCCGTCCTGGCTGCAGACACCCCCGGCCAAGGCCAGAATGGGACTTTCCTGAACTATCTTTGCCTTAAGTCAGTACCTGTTCTGAAATGAGGATTTTTGTTTGAGATCAAGGCGTACGGGAAATTTTACCGCAGGCGTATAATTGATATCGGAGTCTACGCTTACCTCCGAGGATAAAATTTTTCGGGCAACGCAGATATCGGGCAAAAAGACCAACTATGGACAGGCACAAGTTAACGATATTGATTGAATAGTTGCAATTGGCAGGGATTGGTTGGTGGGATCGGAATGTCCCGTCAACCCGTTTTTGATTCAGTAGTGAGCGGTTCAAATCTGTTCAGTTCCAGATTCTTTCTGACGTTGTCAGCGGGAAACACCCTGCCGTTCATGACGATATAAGATCCGTTCTGCAGCACCTGTAATGCGCCTATGGCGCAGCCGATATTAAACGTTGCGTCACTGGTTTTGAACAGTGCAGGTTCAAGGGCTCCGGTCAGGACAATGGTTTTATCCTTTATGGCCGCAAGGTATCCGGCGGTTTCCACCATGGTATCCGTTCCATGGGTGATAAGGATTTTTGTCGCTTGATCCGCGGCCACTGTTGTGTAGAGAAGTTTTCTGTCCTCCTCCGTCATGTCAAGGCTGTCTTTTCTGAGAAGAGATGTAACCGTATAATGAATGGAAAGATTGAGTTCACTCAAAACCTTCTCGGCATTTGGCGGGCCCACTTCATATTCACTCCTGGCATCAAAATAAATCTTATCTATAGTGCCGCCGACTGTTATAATCGAGATTGAAATCATTTCCTGTTCTGTTTCCGTTTTTTGTTCTTGTAATTTTCATTGTTTGTTCACATATTTGGGTAAGCCGGAATGGCTGACCTCAACAAGGTGATGAAAATCCCAATTGCGGCAAAATGACCTTCGGTGGCAGGATTGAGGTTAAGAATTGCAATCGGGTGTGGAATTGTATTCTGATTAACAGTGAAACTCAACATATTTGAGTTGTTGTGATCTCTCCGGTTGATTGCGGAGAAACCTCGCCCCCGGTAAATTTACAGG
>NZ_JBPLBA010000198.1:0-3328 GCF_054039375.1 Desulfomarina sp.
ATTATGAAACAGCAATAAAAATCAACGATCATAAAATCAATAATATTCAAAAAGAAAATGTTGAGTATGTCGCCACTGCCTGTCCTACCTGTGTCATGCATATCCAGGATAATCTCCTCCAGCATCGTTCCGGAGAAAAAGCTCGTTTTGTCGTTGAATTCCTCGCAGATTCTCTCAGGAAAGCCGGCACAATCTGAGCACCCCCCGGAATTCAAAAACTTTTCTGATTACGTATGAAACTCAGCCTGTTATTTGTGAGTCTGTGGATGTGCTTGTTTTATCAGGCGTATTTCAAAAATCACATTAGACTGATTATAAAATGACCTGGACTGACACTTTTTCATTTGAATTCCTTATCAATTGAGATTTCCAGTGATTTTTGACCGTAGGCTAGCCTGATAAAACAGGCCCAATCCACAATTTGGCTGAGTTTCATGGGTAATCAAGTAATTTAATGACATTGGTTCAGAAACAATAAAAACATTCTGATTGCACACAAAACTCAGCCTGACAGTTGTGAGCCTGAAAACTCCCTGTTTTATCAAATATATTTCACTCCAGCGTTCTCACCAGCCTGCCGAACCCCCCGGGAATGGTGCCGGAGGACCAGAAAGCGCGTCCCTGTTTATAATCTACAAACCAGTAGCCTCCCGGCTTACGTTTTGCCGCAACAAAAATAAAGGGCTGTTCCCGGGAAAAAGCCGGATGAAGATAGATCCCTTTCCCGTTCCTTTCAGGTTCCATAAGCGACAGTGCCTCCTCCATGGTAGGCTGCCGCCAGTCATCAAACCCTGCAAAACCCTGCCTGTTCAATTCACCAATATTCAACTGCATTGTCCTGATGGAAGCGATATCCAGCCCCCCCCTCTGCCACATCAGTGACGTTTTCAGATCAATAACTGTTTCCGGCTGACCTCCATCCACCAGAACATTATCAAACTTTCCGGTCGGATTGAGTTCGGCATCAAAAAAATTCCATTTTCTGATGCACCCCTCAATTTCATCATCATTGATAATCGCTGGTTCTGCCGGCAGACTGACACTCTCAACTGAAAACCGGCTATCATCAAACTGTGGAAGAGGAGGCCCCATATCCTCCACACGTTCCTCCGGCTCTATCCGGGGGATAACCAGATCCGAATCACCTCCATCGAGAACATTTTCAATCAGCCACTTTTTAATTGACTCATCTATGGCATAACTTTTTTCAAAAATCGCTGAACGCCCCTGGTTTTCAACACATTTTTTTACAATTTCCACCGGAACGGTTATATCGGCGAGAATCCGGGCATGCTTTACCCCCCGTTCCATAAGACAGAGCTTCGGTTCATCTCCCCAGTTGTCAACAAAGAAATAATAGACCCGCTCATCATTGTTTCTGACTCTTTCTCTTCCACCCCATGACTCGTATGTTCCAAAACTCAGATTGGGACTCATTTCCCAGTCTATCGGACTGATAACCCTTTCTCCGACTTTTACCTTATGAAATATCCCCATATGACCTCCCTTTACTTATTGCTCTTTCACTGAAAATCAGTGGTTGTGGTTCCCTTATTCCCGTTCCTGATGTAGAATTATATCGATCCGGAAATTTTTCAATATTCCTAATTATAATAATCATTATCGCAATGTCCAGTCTATTCACGGCCCTGAAAACAGATACCGGCTTTCCTCTTCCACAGGGAGTGACACACCTCAGGGAGGGAACAAATTTTGCAGTTTTCTCGCGTCATGCCACTGCTGTCTCTCTGGTCATTGATTATTTTCCTGACGGGAACTCCACTCCAGTCAGAAAAGAATATGTCCTGGAACCCGGAAAAAACCGTACTGGGGATATCTGGCATATCCTTATTGCAGGAAACCTTCCTGAATTTAATTATGGATTCAGAATGGATGGCCCCAGTGATAAACCGGCATGGCCGGAGTCTATGGCTCAGCCACAAAAAAACAAGGAAAATCCCGACTGCGGCAGCGCAACCTCCAGCCATGGATTTTCAGATAAACCGGCATGGCCGGAGTCTATGGCTCAGCCACAAAAAAACAAGGAAAATCCCGACTGCGGCAACGCGACCTCCAGCCATGGATTTTCAGATAAAAAGAGTGGGACATTTTACGACAGCACCCTGATTCTTATTGATCCCTACAGCCGGACCCTGCTTCCACGACAGTGGGGAGAGGAGTCCTGTTACGGCAAAATCCCATGCTGCAGGGGTGGTGTTCATGAGTTTGACTGGCAGGATGACAAACCGCTGAAAACACCCCTTTCAGAAACCATCATTTATGAGCTTCATGTGCGGGGATTTACCCGAAACCCCAACTCCGAAGTTTCATCTCCCGGAACCTTCAAAGGTATAATTGAAAAAATCCCCCATTTAAAAGATCTTGGCATCACCGCGGTGGAACTGATGCCGGTCACGGAATTTGATGAAAATGATATTTTTTTTGTTAACCCGGATACAGGAGAAAAACTGAAAAATTTCTGGGGATACAGTCCCGTCTCCTTTTTTGCCCTCAACAGCGGTTACAGCTCGGAACCGGCAAATGCCATGACAGAATTCAAAGAAATGGTGCTGGCTCTGCATCAGGCTGGAATCGAGGTATACCTGGATATGGTGTTCAACCATACCGGGGAAGGGGGGTACAACGGCACCACCAGCAGTTTCAGAGGGATTGACAACCCGATCTTCTACCTGCTGGACGAAGAACATGAATATCTCAACTTCTCCGGTTGCGGCAATACCATGAACTGCAACCATCCGATAGTCCGTGATCTCATCCGCGAATCTCTCAGGTACTGGGTAACCGAAATGCACGTTGACGGCTTCCGTTTTGATCTTGCCTCCATTCTCGGCAGGGACAGGGAGGGACACGTTCTTGCCAATCCACCTGTTATCGAGGCCATTGCCGAAGATCCGGTTCTCCGGGATACAAAAATAATTGCTGAAGCATGGGATGCGGCGGGACTGTACCAGGTCGGCTCTTTTTCAACTGACTCTCGGTGGGCCGAATGGAATGGCAGATTCAGAGATGATATACGCTATTTCATGACTGGAGAAGCGGGCAGTGTTGCCCGCGTGGCAACCCGGATTGCCGGGAGCTCGGATCTCTACCAGCGAAACGGTCGCGGCCCCCTGTGCTCCATCAACTTCATCACCAGTCATGATGGATTCACCCTCTATGATCTTGTCAGCTACAATGAAAAACATAACCACAACAACGGAGAAGAAAACAGGGACGGGGAGAACCACAACATCAGCTGGAACAGTGGCTGTGAAGGGGAAACTGACCGTCAGGATATCATTGAACTGCGCTTTCGCCGCATGAAAAG
>NZ_JBPLBA010000199.1:0-16660 GCF_054039375.1 Desulfomarina sp.
AAGGACAATTTCAATGATAAAACCCTTTCTAACCGAGCTGTATAATCAGACTGGAGGCAACATGGAACAACAGGTGTCCATGTATGACATAGGCAGAGCCATTGGCCTTGACAAGGCAGAAGCCGGAGCCACTGCAGAGGAGATAATGATTCAGGGCCTCGCTGAACTCAAGACCCTTTCCGGCGGTATTGCCATCACCCGACAAGGATTGGAGGAACTTGGTATCACTGAAAAAACCACAAATCCTGAAAAGACCGGCCTTGTGCTGGGAGATGGCCCGACTGTTGAAGAATCTGAAAAAAAAGGTATTGCCGACCTGCTGAATGAAATCAGACTTGCCACAGCACAGGGCAACATGGAGTATGAATTACTGGAGGAGATCATTTTTGATATAAAAACTCTTGAAATCCAACTTCTTTCTCCCCGACCTAAAACTGCAGTTATCCGTGAAATCCTTCTAGCTCTCAAGGAACTGATGAAAAAATCAGGAAAAACTGAATTGTCTGAAATACTGAAAACAACCGTTAAATGAGATTTTCCATATGAAAACCATTGGCTTACTCGGGGGCATGAGCTGGGAAAGTACCGCCCATTATTATACACAGCTCAACGAGGGTATTAACCGAAGACTGGGAGGATTCCATTCTGCAGAAATTATCATGGAAAGTGTGGATTTCGCCCCCATTGAACAATTGATGCGAAAAGAAAAATGGCAGCATATTGCCACTCTTCTGGCGCAAGCGGGAAAGAGAATTGAACAGGGAGGCGCCGAATTTCTCCTTTTATGTACAAATACGATGCATAAGGTTGCCCCTGCCATTGAAGAGGCCATTTCAATCCCTTTACTACATATTGCCGACGCCACTGCCATGGCGATTCAAAAGGATCATCTCAGAGTGATCGGCCTCCTGGGCACAAAATTCACCATGGAAGAGGATTTTTACAGGAGAAGGCTCAGTGATACATTCGGCCTTGATATCATCATTCCTTCAGAAGATGAAAGAGAAGAAGTTCACAGGATCATTTTTGAGGAACTCTGCCGTGGAAAGATAATGAAAGAATCAAAGACCAGGTATCATGAAATCATAAATGGCATGCAGCAGCGGGGTGCACAGGGAGTTATTGCCGGCTGTACCGAAATCGGTATGCTCATCAACCGAAAAGACCTGAGCCTGCCATTCTACGATACAACGCGTATCCATGTGGAAAAGGGGATTGATTTTGCCCTTGACACAACTCAACACCAAGCAGAGACCAGCTGAAGAGGAGAGAGAAAAACTTCAACTGATCTCTGCCCGGCCCTACAGTTGAACGACGTCAATTTTCACAGCAAAAATCGCTCCTCCCCTCATTACTCCTGTGACCAGAACGTTTTTCCCCACCAGTTCCTCCAGGTCTGCCCCCCTGAGAAGAAATGTTCCCCTGTTGGTCGTAATTGCAATCCCTTCGTCGGTCTTCAGTACCAGTCCGGAAAACATACTTCTTTCGTGGATAATTATCTGACTGAGAGACCTTCCCATTTCCGGATATGGTGTAGACACAACCTTCTGGGCAATAGCGGAATGCAAAACCAGCAACAATGACAAGAGACCGGCAACTGTAATTTTCTTAATCATCTCTATCCCCCCCCGATGCGGACAACAGGGAACAATCAGAATCCCTGCTGTTAAAACGATTCAACTCAAAGTTGAAACCATAAAAAATGATGCAATCACCATGCCAGATTTTTTTTCGTTAAACCGTAAATGGTTATCAATTGCCCCTGCACAACTCCGAACTGTTTTCTGCCCATTTCTCAGCGAAAAGTGCAATAATTGCACTTTTCGCTTGCTGTTTTTTCCCGGGAACTGTTTCAAATCCAAAGGAAAAAACCTTTTTTCTGCAGACGCGGTTGTTTCAAGACGGTTCCTGTTTCCCTCTTCCATGCTTAGAATAGATGACATATGGCACGACCTTTGCTACTATCTGCAGGTCGAATTATTTTTCTCAGGAAGAGGCGTCGAAGCTCAGGATTCTTCCGACAAAAACATACACAGTGGTAATTATATGAAATAAATCCTGATTACTGAGGATAATCATCCAGCCTGGAGATGTGCCTCCTTTATCAGGTTAGCTAACGGTTAAAAACCATGTGAAATTACACACGGTGAGTTTATGAGATCCAGATATGGAATTACCCAGAAATTATCACTCATTTTCTTTCTGTTTTTTCTTATCTTTTCCGGAACAGTGTACCTGCTTCTTTTCAACGTACAGCATATGGTGCAAACTACCGAGAATATAGTTGAAAAAAACAACAGGATTGACCAGCTGACTGAAATTCTTCTTTCGAGTCTGCTGGATATGGAGGCCAACCACAAGAAACTGAAACTGCTGAAAAAAGAAAAATACTCCCATTTTTTTGAAGAGGCAAAAACCAACTTTGAATCAGCCCTTCAGCAGGCAATAGCACTCCAGGCTCCAGGCACCGGAACAGGGAGAATCTGGGAAGATTTTATTTACAGTTATTTTCGGCATAAAAGTGGATTATGGGATCAGAAATCAAGACCTCCTCCCGGTCTGAAATTCGTATCAGACCAGGTTGTCACCATGTGGATTGATCGAATAACCCGGATAAAAAGGCAGAACCAGCGGGAAATTGATCTTGCTCTTCTCGATCTGAATGAACAGAGCAGAAAAAGCGCAAGAAACGGGCTTTATGGTTTCTTCGTTTCCATAATTGTTGGTGTTCTTGGTCTTTTCTTTATTTCAAGATCCATTTTTACTCCCCTGAAAACATTAACAGAGGAACTCAAAAGACTCTCCATTGACAAAGTCTACAAGCCCATTTCCCTGAAAGGTGGCAATGAATTCCAGGAACTTGCCGACGCATATAATAATATGAGCCGCCAGCTCTATGAAGAAGAAAATATTCGTAACGAATTTATCGCAAGCCTCAGTCATGAAATACGAACCCCGTTGTCTTCAATCCATGAATCAGTCAACATGATAATCGAGGAAGTTTTTGGGCCGATGAATCCCAAACAGCTCAAATTTTTGAAAATCGCCAGCATTGAAATCGAAAGAATTAAACGGTTGCTGAATCACCTGCTCAATGTTTCCATACTCGAAGCTGATCCGACCACAAAAACTTTTACCACACTCGACTGCAGAAAACTTATCCACAGTGGGTTTTATTCCTTTGCTTCTCTGGCTGAGAAAAAGAAAATCAATCTCTGTATTCATGCTGATAACGATATACCTCCCCTGCACGGGGTCCGGGAAGAACTGCAACAGGTATTTGTCAATATCATCGGTAATGCCATTAAATATTCTCCAGAAAACAGTACAGTCACGGTTAGAGCCAAGCGAACAAAAAAAATGATTCGTTTTAGTGTTTCAGATAATGGGCCCGGAATTCCTGAAGAAGAAATGTCTCTTATTTTCACCAGGTACTACAGAACTGAAAATGTCAGAAACCACCAGGACGGAGTTGGACTCGGCCTCTCCATCTCAAGGAAAATCGTCGCTGACTACGGAGGAACCCTCAGCGTTAAAAATAACGAAAAAACGGGATGCACCTTTACTTTCGCACTGCCACTGAAACGAAAACCTTAACTTTTTCCATTGTATTTCCAGGAGGTTACTATCAATGACGTTTTCCCCCGGACGATCAACATCCAGGCTTTGCTTTTTTCTTCTCATAACTCAACTTCTTAGCGGTTGTCATACTCTGCCCATCACAAATCTTGTGCAAAAGAATGAAAAACAGACCTATACCAAAGCGGAGATTCTCTTTTTAAACGGCAGTTTCAAAGATGCCCAAAGTGAATATGAAAATTTGCTTGCTGCCGCGTCTACCGCCAGAGATTACCAGATTGCCCTGTATGGCCTTGCCTGCAGTCAACTGATCCAGGCCGAAAATGATACAGAACTGCTCAAAGCCATTGGCAACCTGCAGAAATGGGATGCCCTTAAAGGAGGTGAGCCCTTCGTTGAAAATTACCATATGCTGATCCTTGCCCTGAAACAGCAGGGAGATCTTATTCGCCAGAAAAATACTATCCAGGCTCTCCATGATAAAAACAAGAATATACTCATCAGAAGTCAGAAAAAAAAGATTGCCCAGATGGCTGGAATAGTCAAAAAACTCCAGAACCAGATCGAAGAGCTTGAAAAAATAGACCAAACGTTTCAGGAAAAGAGAAAACCGTTATGAATGACCTCAAGCACGTCCTTATAGTTGATGACGACACTAATATTCTTGAAGTACTTGACGCACGACTCACTGCGTCTGGTTTTATTGTTTTTCAGGCTACCAATGGTTTCTCCGCCCTCAATATTCTTGAAAAACAGAAAATAGACATCCTTGTTTCCGACATGAAAATGCCGGAAATGAGCGGCATGGATCTTCTGACCGAAACCAGCAAACTGCACCCCCGACTGCCAATAATATTTCTCACCGCCTATGGAACTATTCCCGATGCGGTCAAGGCCGTCAGGGCCGGAGCAATTGACTATATCGCCAAGCCCTTTGACGGCAAGGAACTTGTCAAAAAAATCAACACCATTCTCTCCATTTCCCCCGCAGGCCGGGAAAACAGAAATGATGGTAGTCATGATTTTGTCTGGGGGAAGAGCAAAGTTATGGCTGAGCTCAAAGAACTACTGGAAAAAGTAGCCTCCAGCAATGCAAATGTTCTGATCCTCGGAGAAAGCGGAGTCGGCAAGGAGTGTATTGCCAAACAGCTCCATACCCTCAGCCCCCGCAAAGATAAACCCTACATGGTTGTCGACTGCGGTTCAACTCCCCCCGGCATTCTCGAAAGTGAACTTTTTGGCCATCTCAAGGGTTCTTTTACCCATGCCATTCAGGATAAAAAGGGACTCATAGAGGCGGCAAACGAGGGGAGTCTCTTTCTCGATGAAATCGGGAATATTTCTGCCGAAATGCAGAGCCGCCTTCTGCGGTTCCTGGAAGAGAGAAAAATCCGTCAGGTTGGTGCCATAAAGGAAAAAGAAATTGACTGTCGAGTTATAGCCGCGACCAATGCAGACCTGAATGAAGCCATTGAGCAGGGGAAATTCAGAAGTGATCTCTACTATCGCCTGAAAGTCGTAACAATTCAAATACCTCCCCTTCGTGACAGACGTGAAGATATTCCGGAGCTAGTGCATCACTTTCTCCACAACTACGTCCAGAGTAATAATCTGAAAGACATAGAGCTCCCCGATTCAACCCTTTCTTGGCTTACCGGCCTGCCCTGGAAGGGCAATGTAAGAGAACTGAAAAATTCCCTGGAAACGGCAATTATTCTCTGCAAAAACAACATCATTACCCCGCAAGACTTCCAACTTGAAATTATTTTTGAAAACAGTGGGGAAAACAGTCAGCCTGAATCGGCATTTTCCATAAAACAAAGCGAGAAAGAAGCCATCATCCGGGCCCTGAAACAGACAGGAGGGGTCAAAAAAGATGCTGCCGAACTTCTGGGTATCAGCCGCAGAGCAATTCAATACAAATCAAAAAAATACAATATTGATGCCTCGGAATTCAAGAAACAACGCGTCTCGAAGTAATCAAATCAATGTCTTCACCCTGAGATAAAAAAATCACCAACAGCCACCCGCGTAACTCCTGCCAGGGACAGCAATTATGATCTATAACCTCCAGACCAGTATTATTGACTTGTGCCTGTCCATAGTTGGTCTTTTTGCCCGATATCTGCGTTGCCCGAAAAATTTTATCCTCGGAGGTAAGCGTAGACTCCGATATCAAATATATGGTTGCGGTAAAATTTTCCGTGCGTCTTGATCTCGAACAAAAATCCTTATTTCTGGACAGACACCAACTTAAGCGACGAAGCCCATTCTGTCCTTAAGTTCACGGCATTGACCTCTTGACTGTAATTGCTCACAGGTGCAGGAAATCAATACACGGGGAGGCTATACCTGCCATCCGGAAGAGTGTGAAACTGAACCATCCCTGGCAATAACAAAACACTCGCAGTGAGGCTGAGAGTTGATAAAATGGACCCCGGCCTTCGGTTCCAGGACAAAAACCGAAGTAGACAGCGCATCGGCGTCCATCACCGTTGGTGCCATAACGGTAACACTTGTCGAGAGCTGGGGAGACAGCCCTGTACGGCTGTCAATGATATGGTGAAAGAGTTTTTCCCGGTCATAATATATTTCATAGTTGCCCGAGGTAGCTATTGCACCGTCTTTCATGGTGATAATATCGGGATACTCCCTGGTTTTCTCGGGATCCTGCACAGCAACAGTCCATGGTCGACCTTTTGCTGCACTACCGCTTGTTCGGATGTCTCCCCCCCCATTTATCAGGTGATTGCCTATTCCATTTTTCCGCAGAACATCCGATGCCCTGTCCACAATATAACCTTTAGCAATCCCATCGAGGGTAATGGACATATCGCTGTCAGTGAACTCGATTCTGCCGGAGTGGAACTTAAGTTTTTCGGTCCCCACCAGTTTCAATGCCGCTTCTATCCGGGCACTGTCGGGAGTCCTGCCTTCTGCAAAAGCCTCTTTATACAAGTCAATCAACGGATTGACAGTTATATCAAAAGCGCCTGCTGTCTCCCGATGAAAATAGAGTGAACGGGCGATCAACTCAAGAACTTCCTCCGGAGCACCTTCCAGCTTGCCGGTACTGTTTAACTGGCCAACGGGTGAACCTGCATCAAATTTGGTCAGGAGGCTGCTCAGCCGGTCAATCTCTTCAAAAGCAAGACCAATAGCATGCTCCGCCTCATCCCTTGAGGAATGAATGGCGGTCATGGCAACAAAGGTACCCATGGTAAGGCGGGTTTTGGTCACCTTATATTCTTTTTTATTGAAAAGAAAAGCTTCCGCACTCTCAGTCGGCAGCAAAGCGGCGGATGCGGCCCCGAGGCCAAGAAGGCCGGAAAGCTTCAAAAACGATCTTCTTTTCTGATCAATTTGGGTCTCTGTCTTTTTCATATCAGTTTCCATTCTTTAAGTATGCGAAAATCAACTGCAGAAAAGATTGGCGCAGTGGGGATTTTCATTGCTTAGCGTTTTTCTTGTTTTGTGTTTTCCCTGCCCCGGGGCTTTTTTCTTCAGCCCGCCATCTTCAGGCCATCATCCTTATTTCTGGAAATTGCCCGGGGCCCTTCATAATGCCTGAAAATATCACGAGGACACTTGGTAACACAGGCGGTTTCACATGATTCCCCATATTCTATACATGCCTTGTGATCAATATTGATAAGCCCATCCTCATAGGTAACCGCGTCAGCAGGACAGGCCTTCACACACATCTTACACCCAATGCAGCCCACCTGACAAACCTGTTTTACATTTTTCCCGAGATCCCTGGTTGAGCAGGGAACAAAAACCCGCGCTTTCAGGGTCTGCAGTTCAATAATATTTTTAGGACAGGTCTTTACACAGACACCACAACTGACACATTTGTCAGGATTGACCACTGGAAAATTTTCCACCATTTCAATGGCATCAAAGGGACATGCCTCTGCGCATTCCCCAAGACCGATGCAGGCATAATTACACGCTGACGGACCGCCGAAAGAAAGGTTTGCCGCAGTACACGAGGCAAATCCATAGTACTCATGTTTGTGACTGACACGCCCTTCAACCCTTGAACAGCGAACGAGAGCAATCTGATCCTCGACTGCCACCAGTTTCTTGCCGGTCAGTTCAGCCACCCGCTGGGCCACCTTTTCTTTTCCGGGAAAACAGAGATTGGGTGGAACATCGGGATCATTGACTACCGCAATAGCATAGCCCTCGCAACCAGGATAACCGCAGCCACCGCACTGGGCGAGCGGCAGGGACTCAACAACCTCTTCAATAAGCGGATTGACTTCCACTGCAAATTTATGTGCGGCAATGGCCAGCCCGATACCAAAAAAGAGCCCGATACAACCAAGCAGAACCAGACCACCTAACGCAATTTTAATTAATGCCGGATCCATAATCAATTTTTCTCACTTTAAGTCCATTAAATACAATAAATACCCGCCAGATGGACGGATCAGAATATCTGCAGTCCAGAAAAACCTAAGAATGCCATGGCGAACTGTCCAGCCACAATAAAGGCAATGGGCAGTCCTTTGAAAGTTGGCGGTATATTGGCAAGCTGCATACGCTCACTGACTGAACTCATTAAATAGAGTGCCAGCAGAAAACCACCCCCCGCACCCAGTGACAGCATGAGTGTTTCCAGAATATTATAATTGTTATTAGCCAGAATGAGAGGAACAGCAATAATTACACAGTTGGCAATAACAAGAACCAGGTACACTCCAAAAGAGTTGAACAGAATAGGATTAACCTTTCTGAGAATTGTATCAACCGCCTGAACCGTCAGAGAAACAAGACCGATAAAAACAAGAATCTGCAGAAAATTCAGATTAAACGGCACCAGAATAAACTGGTAGAAAAACCAGCTCATGACAGCCGAAGCGACCATCACAAGGGTAAAAACGACACCCATTCCTTTGGCTGTACTCTTCCTCTTTGATGTTCCAAAGAAAACACAGAGACCAAGATATTTGGTGAACACGAAGTTATTGATGAGCAGTGCCGAAATGAGGATGGAAAAAAGGTAACCGAAATAGGATTTGCTCACCTTGAAACTTACCAGATCTTTCCCTGGAATACCGAAAATTGTGACAACATGAGTTTTGACCATATTCAGGGGTTCAGTAAAGCGGAGGGAAACCGACCTGCCATCCGGTCCGGCTGTTGCCGACTCCACTGTCAATCTGATATCAGGATCCGGCTCTTCAAACACAGTGTACCTGGACGTATCCTCCAGAATTGCCTTGTCAACCTCCACTGAAAAGGTGACCTTTATTTCATTGTCATCTCCGAAACTCTGCCCCGAAATGAAATCACCACTCCAGGCCAGCATCGGCGCAAGAATGAAAACCAGGGTGGCCAATATAAAAATATGTTTTTTATATGAAATCATTATTTTAACCCTTTTGATCGTTTGTAATAGATTTCAATCCAGTTAAAAAAGGCCATCATCAACCCAACCACGAAAAAACCGGCACTGGGGAGGATGAAAAAGAGCAACGGTTTAAAACCGAGTACATCATAGCCGAAAATGGCACCGGACCCGAGCAGTTCTCTGACAAAACCGATCACAACCATACCCACCATAAAGCCGACCCCCATGCCGAGACCATCCCAGAACGAATCGGAAACACTCTCCTTGCAGGCAAACATCTCAAGACGCATGGTAATAATGGCAAACGCCACGATGAGTTTAACAAAAATACCCATTTTGGCATATGCTTCGGGCAGGGTCGCTGCCAGAACCAGATCAATGACCGTCACCCAGGTAGCAATGGTGAGGGTATAGGTAGGAATCCTGATTCTCGGATGAATTACGTTTTTAAAGAGTGAGATGGTTACACTGGAAAAAACCTGAACAAAGAGCACGGCAATCCCCAGCATTATCCCGTTCATCACTGTGGTTGAGATCCCCACGGCAGGACACATGGACAGTGCCAGCCGAAAAATGGGATTCTCACTGAGAATACCGTTTGCAACAAGCTGCATACTTGATTTATCGTTTGCCACGTCGTTTTCCTCTCTTATCTTTTTCTCTAAAAGGGCACATCAAGCTGCTGTTCCTTCAGCACTTTATCAAGAATACCCACCCGGTAGGCAAATTTCCGGACGATAGCCTTGACGCCATTACTCACAGATCTTGAAGAAATGGTTGCACCGGTAAGGGCATATATATCCTTATCCTGATATTTTTGGCGGATCTTGAGAATCTCCTCCTGCCCCACTTTTCCTTCCAGGGCGGCACGATACTCATCGGGCAGAGGTTCCTTGACCACACCTATCTTTTTCAGCGCTTCAAAAGGTTTACCCATAAACTGATTTTTAAAATAATCCTGTTCAATTTCGGCACCAAGACCCGGATCTTCCTCATGCTCGAGGATCTCCATGCCCAACATGCCAAACCGGGGGTCGAGAGCCAGCATGACACTGATAAAGGTCTTAAATCCCGGGAACTTTCCACTGAGCAGATAGGCTATTCTCTTACCGTTGTCGGTCACAATAATAGTCTGATCTGCAAAATGTACATCAAAACCTGTGCCGGCCGCTCCTGCCACAGCCCTGTTTCTGGACTCCGCTTCCAGGGCTTCAGCTTCAGTCAATTTCACCTTTCTTGTTTCAAGGACCCGTCCGTCAAGATCAATGTTCACGTAATAGAAGTCACCTTCGTCATGTCCTGCAGGTACCAGGTAAGCGATTGACTGCTTTCCCCGTCCCGAAACAATATAGCGGTATATTTCATGCATGGATACAGAATCGGGCACCTTCATATCACCCCTGTAACCGAGCAATTCATACATCACCTGCTGTTCCTTGACATGCTCATTGTGCTTTTTGGCATTACTGGTGAAGATAAAGGTCAGCCCAATAACAGTTGCGGCAAGAAGACAGGAGACTGTCAACCGCATGACAATTGTAATTATATCTTTCATTCTGCACCTCCCTTGGGTGGAGCAAAACGTTTCGGCTTAAACCAGCCGTCCAGCACTGTACTCAAAGGGTTCATCAAGAGAATGGCGTAACATATCCCTTCCGGATAACCACCTTTTAAACGAATCAAAACTGTCAGACCGCCAATACAGATCCCGAAAATCACCTGGGCTGTCTTCGTGGTGGGGGAAGTTACATAATCCGTAGCCATATAGATGGAACCAAGAATAGCACCACCGGTCACCAGGGCAAGCAGCGGGTCTCCACTGAAATAAGTCTCTCCACCGAAAATCCAGGTCAGAAGAGCAATAGTCCCCAGGATTGAAACCGGGATATGATACGTTATATATTTTTTGTAGAGCAGATAACCGCCACCGAGCAGCAGGAGAAAGCCGGAGGTTTCACCGATACAGCCCGGACGCCATCCCAGGAAAAAACTGGAATAAAGGGATGATCCTGATCCAAATGCCTCGGTAAAGGCAGCCATGCCATGCTCCTTCATGACTGCCAGCGGTGTTGCCGTGGAAACGGCGTCAACAGGAACGCCAAGGTATGAAAAAACGGCCATGTCATGGATTGGCGGCAACCAGGCTGAAGTCATGGCAACCGGGAACGAGGCGAGCAGAAACGCACGCCCAAGCAGTGCCGGATTAAAAAAATTGTAGCCGATGCCACCCAGGAGATGTTTGCCGATATAGATGGCAAAAACT
This sequence comes from Desulfomarina sp., assembly GCF_054039375.1. Classification (NCBI taxonomy): domain Bacteria; kingdom Pseudomonadati; phylum Thermodesulfobacteriota; class Desulfobulbia; order Desulfobulbales; family Desulfobulbaceae; genus Desulfomarina; species Desulfomarina sp. The sequence goes on from NZ_JBPLBA010000199.1 coordinate 11,205, forward strand.
GCCGCCAGAATCGGCAGAAGGGGGGAAACCCCGGGAGGGATGACAAAGGCAAGCAGCATCCCTGTCAACACGGCACTTCCATCCTTTATGGTCACCCTTCTTCCCAGGGCCTTCTGGCTTACAGCTTCCACAATGACGCAACTGACAACAGAGACAGCCGTTATGAAAAGCGTTTGAATACCGAAAACAAAGAGTGACAGAATCAGTGGCGGCACAAGGCAGGCCACAACAGTCCACATAATTTTTTCTACCGATTCACTGCTCCTGAGATGGGGCGATACGGAAACTTTCCATAACCCCATCATCGCAGCAGGCCGGTCTTCTGACGCTTGCTGTTTGATGACGATTCTCCTTCAACCTCAAAATTAATGCATTAGCAAATCGTACGGCTTACCCGTCCGATTTTCCAGGGCCGAAACTTTATGTTTTCTGCCCTGCCTACCCTCTCTTCGCCTTCATTTTTGCCAGACGAATAAACTGCACCAGTGGCCGCTTCGCTGGACAGACATAGGCGCAGGAGCCACATTCAAAACAATCAAAAACACCAAACGGTTCTGTATCCTCTGCCCGGTTGGCCTCCACATAAATACCGATTTCCTTCGGCTCCAGTCCCATGGGACAGGCATCAAGACACCAGCCGCACCTGATACACTGGGAGTGGGGACTGGTATCAATCTCATCTTCTCTCAAAAACAGAATGGCCGAACTCGTTTTCGTTATTGGAATATCAAGGCTTGATACGGCAAACCCCATCATTGGACCGCCCATGATAATTTTTGTCAGCCCGGGCTCAAGCCCACCGAGATAGTCGACAATATCCCTGATTTTTGTACCGACCCTGACAAGGAGATTCGCCTGCCTGTGAATACCTTTTCCGGCAACGGTCACAACCTTTTCATAGAGCGGTTTCCCGTACGCGACACCATCATAAATAGCCCTGGCCGTGGAAACATTCTGAACAACCACACCGACCGCTGAAGGCAGGGCCATGGACGGAACCTTTCTCCCGGTAACAGCCTCAATCAGCTGCTTCTCAGATCCCTGGGGATACTTGACCTGAAGCGTCCTCACCCTGATGGAACAATCCTCCGAAGAAGCAGCCTCTGCCACTTTGCCCATAACTTGAATGGCATCGGGCTTATTGGCCTCGATTCCAATATGACATTCAGAAATACCGAGAATTTTTAGAATAATCTTTGCACCTTCAACTACAGCTTCGGCATGCTCGAGCATTTGACGATGGTCGGAGGTGATATATGGCTCACACTCCGCCCCGTTGAGCAAAAGGACATCAACTGGAGAATCAGGTGGAGGACTCAGTTTCACATGGGTTGGGAAACCGGCCCCTCCAACTCCAATAATCCCTGCATCATGTACTTTTTTCAGCAGCTCTTTTCCACTGAGCTCCTGGTAATCCTGCAGGTCATATTTTTTTGGCTCCGCGTCATGATCCACAGTAACTGTAATAGAAGGCACACTCACGCGCATGGGGTGTGCTGACATACCAATGGCCTTCACCTTGCCGGTTACCGGAGAATGGAGCGGAACCCCCAGACCCTTTTTCACCTCTCCAATCAGACCAGCCTCTTCTACTGCTTCCCGTCTGGCAACTGTTGGCGTACAGGGTGCGCCGATATGTTGACCGAGAACGATCTCCAGCTCGTCCGGTATCGGCATCATCTCAATGGCCAGCCCCGAAGTCTGTTCCTTAAATTCCGGCGGATGTGTACCGCCTTTCGAAAATGTCAGCATAGGTTCTGTATTTGGTTTTTCTCTTGTTATCCGAAAGCCCCACGGCAGAAAATTCTTTACCGCTGTCGGCATTCAGAACGAATAGTCTGTAACCTGCCTTCCCTTTCGCGCCAGGAGGTTAAGAGTAATTGCTCACAGGTACCCCTGTGATAAGTTACGGTTAAGACAATCCTGCATAATATTTCATAAACTGAATCCGCTCAAATAGTGCCGGGTCATCCACTTCTTTATAACTGAGTCTGCCCCTGAAATCGTCCAGCGAATCAAAGGATTTTTCATCCATCCATTTCTCAAGTCCTTCCAGCATTTTCCTGATCTGACCGGCCCCGTTATTATACAGTGTCGAAACAACCTGTACTGCCGCTGCTCCGGCAAGAAGCTGTTTAACCAGTCCCTCATGATCATGAACCCCGGTCGAAGCCGCAAGATCTTTTTCTATTCTTCCAGACATCAACGCAATCCAGCGGAGAGAAGTGCTGATTTCATCCGGATTGCTCAGGACATTTGAAGATTTCAGCGAAATCTGGTCGATATCAATATCGGGCATATAAAACCGGTTAAAAAGCACCAGACCTGAAACCTTTTCATGCCAGCTTAACCTGGCAATAAAATTGGCCAGCGATGCTGAAAAGTGACTGATTTTCAATGCTGTTGGCAGGGCAACTTTCTCTCCAACCCTGTCAATAATTTCAAAAAACCGCTTTTCACTTGCCTCACCGGTCAACCTCGGGTCACTGGGCAGAATCGAGATATTCAATTCCAGAGCATCGGCTCCCGCTTCTTCCATCTGCCCCGCAAAGGCAACCCACTCGTCTCCGGAGATACAGTGAACTGACCCTATAACGGGAATGTCAACCGCCTTTTTCACATCATGGATCAGGTCAAGATATTCCTGTATTTCACTGGAGCGGGTATATTCCCTGACATAATCGGTTGCTCCCGGGTAGTCAGTATTATAACTGTCAAGATTGCTGGAAAATTCCGCCTGTATCTGTTCCTCAAAGAGAGATTTCAGAACAACAGCAGCAGCACCATTATCGGCCAGTTCCTTTATCTTGTCGACAGAATGAGTCAACCCGCAACTACCGACAATAACGGGATTCTTCAATTCCAATCCAAGATACTTTGTTGAAAGATTCTTCATATCGCCTGATTCACTCTCCCATGAATGGATTAAGGTAATAGCCAAAATACAAAAATATTCGTGTTGTGCATTTTGTGCGCTAACTAAACAAGCTAGACCTGCCAACAAGACGATTCGACCAAAAATGAATAGCTGAATTTACCCCTACAATCAAGAACTTTTTTCTCGAAAAAAGGAATAACTTATTTATGGTTACAACTAACAACATATATATTGTCCGGTTGCCGGGTTTTAATATGTCGATTTTGTTCACACATTTCAGACACTGACAAAAATTCAACTATTTGTGCGAATTATTTATTGTAATTTTTTTTAAAACAAACATATACTCTATTCCCTATTTCTCAAAACTACTTTACCTTTTCCTTAACAGTTTTGTCCAGTCCGGTTTTCAAGCAGACTTTTTTTCCACTTCGCTTCTCTGCTGCTCAATACTTCTAAAGCCCACCTAACACCACTATATTTCGTGTTGACAAATAAATAAACCACTATATATTGACAAAACATATTCCGGCACACCTGATATCAGGTGTCATAAGAGGGAACCCGGTGAAAATCCGGGACTGTCCCGCAGCGGTAATTGAAAACGACCACCATCATCAGCACTGGGAAAAAACCCGGGAAGCGATGGTCAGTAGGCCGATAATGCAGTCCAGCTGCCTTACAATTGTTCATAAGTCCGAAGACCTGCCGAAATATTTACACCTGAATCCTGATCACCAACAACAGTCAGCCCGGCTGAAATTCAAGGGTGATCAGAAAACCATTACCACCTTCGAGGAAAGGAGTAATTCATGTCACTTGCAGCAATCCATGCGGAATCACGCTCTGTCGCCTTCACAGCCATCAGGAAACGCAATCAACAACTTGTGCCTTTCGAAGCCCGGAAAATAACGACTGCCATCTGCAAGGCGGGACTGGCAACCGGTGAATTTGACGAAGGTGAAGCCAGACGCCTGACCATTCGCGTTCTCAACCTTGCCCACAATTTCTACTCTCACCAGATTCCTGAAGTTGAGGAAATCCAGGACCTGGTGGAAGAAGTTCTTATTTCCTCTCCCTATAAAAAAACAGCGAAAGCCTACATCCTTTACAGGGACAGACAGGCCCGCCTCCGGGAAATGGTGGAACAGGCTGATATACGGCTCATCGACAATTACCTCGACCGTCTCGACTGGCAGGTGGAAGAAAATTCAAACATGGCCTACTCTCTCCAGGGACTTAACAATTATATTGCCAATGAAACCAGCAAGACTTACTGGCTCAGTCGAATCTACCCGCCTGAAGTAAAAAAAGCCCATGAAGAAGGAGATATCCATATTCACGACCTGGGCCTGCTTTCCGTCTACTGCGTGGGCTGGGATCTGCAGGACCTGCTGCTCAACGGTTTCCGCGGTGTACCAGGCAAGGCCGAATCGGCACCGGCGAGACATTTTCGCAGTGCTCTCGGTCAGATTGTCAATTTCTTCTATACCCTGCAGGGCGAAGCTGCCGGTGCCCAGGCATTCTCCTCCTTTGACACCCTGCTGGCACCCTTCGTCAGGGAGGACAAACTCTCGCCCAAGGAGGTCAGGCAGGCCATCCAGGAATTTATTTTCAACCTCAACGTGCCGACACGGGTCGGTTTCCAGACACCATTCACCAATCTTACCATGGACCTGCAGCCCCCATCCACCCTGCGCGATCAGCCGGTTATCATTGGTGGTGAATACCGGAAAAACAGTTATGGTGAATACCGGAAAGAAATGAGTATGATCAACGAGGCCTTTCTGGAAATCATGGCCGAAGGGGACGCAAAATCACGGGTTTTCACATTCCCCATTCCCACCTATAATATTGTTGACGATTTTGACTGGGAAAACAGAAAGTTAGATCGACTCTGGAAAGTAACGGCCCGTTACGGCATTCCCTATTTTGCCAATTTTATCAACTCCGATCTCTCTGCTGACGATGCCCGCTCCATGTGCTGCCGACTTCGCCTTGACACCAGGCAACTGAAAAAAAGGGGTGGTGGACTGTTCGGCGCCAACCCCCTGACCGGCTCCATCGGAGTGGTCACTATCAATCTGGCTGCCCTGGGCTGCAGTTGCCATAACAGGGATTCTTTTTTTTCGGGTCTGTCCCGGAAAATGGACATAGCCCGTACAAGCCTTGAACTTAAAAGAAAAATTCTTGAACGCTATACAGCCAAAGGTCTCTATCCATATACCAGGTATTATCTGAGGGATGTAAAAAAACGATTCGGGAAATTCTGGGAAAACCATTTTTCCACCATCGGTATCATCGGCGCCAACGAGGCCTGCCTCAACCTGCTTGGCGTCACCATCGGCGAGGAAACCGGTCGACAGTTCGGCATGGAAATTCTCGATTTCATGCGGGACAGACTGCAGAAATTCCAGGAAGAAACGGGTAACCTCTATAACCTTGAGGCCACACCTGCGGAAGGAACCGGCTTCAGACTGGCAAAACTGGATGCCGCAAGATTCCCGAAAATGATCAACAGTCTCCATGTCGGAACCGGAACCGCGGTACCGATCTACACCAATTCCACCCAGCTTCC
>NZ_JBPLBA010000200.1:0-4950 GCF_054039375.1 Desulfomarina sp.
TAAATCCTGCACTTCAGAAAATGAAAAAATGTAAATATAACTTGATTTCAATACATTATGATATATCAAGCAAATTTGGCTATTCACTTCTCAGGTGAATGTAAATTTTTTCATTTTCTTTGCCCTGAGGGATTGGCAATTTTACCGAATCTGCTTCGTTTTCAATGGCTTGAAGTATGCCTATACGTCAGCGCCATTGAACCTCGCATCTTCGGTAAACTTGCCAATTGCAGGATTTAGGTCATAATTTGTAATTGCTCACAAGTGACCCGGCTTTTTGCAGGCTCTTTTGTTTGCTTTTACCTGCCTGCGCGGGCATGCATATCTAACCTTTACGTTCAAGTCAACACAGAGAATGCAGCTCCCGGTTCAATTATCTTTGTGTAATCTATAAGCACAATGAATGTCAACCATAAAACGAAGAAACATTTTTCGGGCAAGGCGAAGATCGGATAAAAAGGTAATTGGTCACAGGTGCCCCAGCTTTTCTATCTCCTCCAGAATTTCCCCCGTCATCTCGACCGCTCCGTTGCGATCCCGAACCACAAAGGTCACCAGGGCATCCGCCACAAGTTCCTCAGTTTCCTTATAGACTATTTCCTGCTTTAACACCGCACTCTTGCTGCCGATTTTTTCAAGTCGTGACATCACTGTGAGTGTTGCGCCGACCGGAGCTGCGCTACGATAATTGACATTGATATTGACAACAAGAAATATCAACCCTTTTTTCGCCCACTTCTGCAGATCGATGGACGATTCGAGGCGGGCCCACCGGTCTTCCTCGAAAAATTCGAGGTACCGGGCATTGTTCACATGGCCGTAAAAATCACAATGATATCCCCGAACTTTTATTTCCGTGAGAGCTTCCATTTTCACCTTCCTAAACACTTTTTCCAAAACAACGCAGAAAACCCTGCAGCGCACCGGGATTATTTGATTTTATCACGCCGGTCATAAAATCCTTCATCCCCGGCCTGTAATCCTCCCGCCAGATTTTCATAAAAAAGTCGGGACTGGTTTTGCAGACACAATCCGCATTTTCCACGGTACGACCATCCTCAACAAGGCAGGCATCGGGAGAGAGTTTCACCGTTTTTTTACACTCTCCCAGGGAAAAATAAAAACTGACCGGCCCGGTCATAGTCCCAGGCACAAACAGTTCGTTCATTTGCTGAAAAACTGATTCTATCATTTTGGCGACTCCCCGTTTACAGAGACTCAATTTTCCCGGTCAATACCGGAACAAACTGTTTGAGATCAGCCACAACGAGAACATCAGCCACCTCCCCCACCGGGGCATCCTTATCCGTGTTGACCGCGACAATAAATTCTGATTTTTTCATACCGGCAAGATGCTGTATGGCTCCGGAGATACCGCAGGCAACATACAGTTTGGGGGCAACAGTCTGCCCTGTAGTACCGACCTGCCGGTTGTGTTCCACCCATTCTGAGTCAACAACCGGTCTGGACGCTCCATATTCACCACCAAGAGCTTTGGCTAGACCGGCTATCATCTCCACGTTTTCCGGCTTACCTATACCACGGCCGGCACTGACTATCACTGAAGCCTTCGCCAGATCCACTCCGCCGCTTTCCGCCTGTTCGTATCCGCTGAAAATCGTCCTGCCGGCAGCGTCAACAGAAATATTCTCCACGGCAGGTGTACCGACCGGTTCTTCCTGCAGGCCAAACGCACCCGCCTGAAGAGTAACCACGGCCTGATTCGTTCTGATCTTCACCTCACGCCTCAATTTACTGTTGCATACGGGAACCACAGGTACACCATCCGCAACATCAATCACCTCGGATACCTGCGAGGCGCCAAGAGCAAAAGCCACACGTGGCGCAAGATCCCAGCCATATGAGGAATGACTGAAAACGACCATGTCAGGCTGCTCTTTTTCCACGATGTCAACAATAAGCTTCTTATGAACATCAGGATTGTATTCACCATGAACTGAACTGTCGGCAAGGTAGATTTTTCCATCATATGTCGGCAACTGTTCTCCACTGCCCACCAGAAAAAACACACTTTCTCCACCCATTTCCCTGGAAAATGCCAGCAGTTCACTCCAGCCCGCCAGCAACTGACCATCCCTGAACTCCGCAATAAGTAACAGTTTCATATCATTCTCCCCCTATGCAAAAACAGTTGTTTTCTCTTTTAAAATCTGGATCAACTGATCGGCAAGCTGATCAACCTCACCCTCGAGCACAAGCCCGCCGCCTTTCTTCTCGGGGAAATATACCCTGACTGTCTCCTGCCTCGCCTCGACCTTGAGCAGCTCTTCAACAGGAATGGAAAGCAGTTCTTTTTTCTTGGCCTTCATGATATTGGGCAACGTGGGATAACGGGGAGTATTAAGACCGAGCTGACACGTTAACAGTGCAGGGGTGGACAAACTGACACAGGCCTTGATACCACCTTCCAGCTCTCTTTTTACATCGATTTTTCCATCCTCGTACACAAAGTCAACAATGGTGGAAACACTGGGAAGTCCAAGAAACTCTGCCACCAGGATCCCCACCTGTCCACTGCCTCGATCCTGAGACTGCATACCGGTAAAGATAAGGTCAAAGTTTTTATCTTTTGCAAATTCAGCGATAATTGCTGCAATCTGGCCGGGCTCTTTTGTACTCACCTCATCATCAAGAATATGAGCCCCGCGATCACATCCCATGGCAAGGGCTTTTTTCATGGTTTCCTTGACCTGATCCCCACCTATGCACAGTACGGTGAGATCACCATCCCCCACCTGCTCTTTCAACTGAACCGCCTGCTCCACAGCATACTCATCATATTCGTTCATTCTCCAGGCAAGATCGGCCCTGTCATACCAGGTCCCGTTGTCGTCGACTTTAAACTTTGATTCCATATCAGGAACCTGCTTTATACAGACAAGAATCTTCACTGTTTGCCTCCAATTCCGTTTTTTTGGATCTTAATTTGTTACCTGAATCCTTTCCGCAAGGACTTCAGCAATATCTCTGGGGGTTAACTGTTCTTCGACCTCCGCGCCCTTGACACCGTCCTCAAACATGGTCAGGCAGAAGGGACAATTGGACAGCAGTACCTCGGCCCCGGTTTCCACAGCCATATTGACCCTTTTGATATTGATCCGTTCACCAATATTTTCTTCAGCCATTATCCGGCCACCTCCGGCACTGCAGCAAAACGCTTCCGCCCTGTTCTTTTCCATTTCAACCAGGCTGCCCCCGGCGGCACGGATGAGCGAACGAGGCGCATCATAAATATCATTGTGCCGGCCCAGGTAACAGGAATCATGATAGGTACACAAGAGATGTTCAGAGTTAATCTTCAACCTGCCGGATTGAATCAGTTCCTCAAGAAAAACCGTATAAGTTACCACCTCAACCTCCAGGCCGAGATCACGATAATCCTTTTCCAGCGTGTTGTAACAATGGGGACAGGTGGTGACTATTTTCTTTATATCATGAGATTTTATCAGTTCTATATTTTCCATGGCAAGGGTCTGGTACAGATACTCATTGCCCATCTTGCGCATGGGTTCACCGCAGCATTTTTCCTCCTTGCCGAGTATTCCCAGCCTGACCCCGGCGGCCTGGCACAGTTTCACAAAACTTCTGGCAACACCAATATTTCTTTTATCAAAAGAACCATAGCAGCCGACGAAATAGAGAACATCGATTTCCCTGTCCTCCGCCAGCACGGGTACACCAAGCTCTTTTGCCCATTCACCTCTTTCCGCGTAACCGATCCCCAGCGGATTACCATTGACTTCAGTGGCCTCCATGGCTGCCATCACCTCGTCTCCCGGGAATTCCCCTTCCATGAGCACCATACTCCGCCTGAGCTCCACAATTTTACTTATATGCTCAATGGACGCGGGGCAAATCTCCTGGCAGGCCCGACATGTGGTACAGGCCCAGAGTACATCTTTGCCGATTAACTCAATCAGATTTGCATCCGGATCATTGAATGCGGCATCTCCGATCTGGTTGATCAGCTTCATGGGTGACAACGGTTTTCCGGTATTATAGGCGGGACAGCGATCCTGACAACGTTTACAGAGAGTACAGGCATCAGCGTCAAAAATATCCTTCCAGGTCAGCTCCTTCAAGCCGGCTGCCCCGAATGTTTCAGCATCCTCATCCTCCAGGTCAAGAGAGACCAGCTTACCCCTGGGCCCGAGATCCTCAAAGAAGTAATTGGCACTGGTAGTAATGATATGACGAAACTTCGTGTATGGGATTAAAATAAAGAAAGCCATCACCAGAAGAAGATGAAACCACCATGTCCCCTTGTGCAGGAGAAGCAGTGTCGGCTCTCCCAGGCCGGACAGGAGCGAGGCAACCCCCAGGCCGACGGGTGACCAGGCGGCGAGAGGCGTTCCCATCTCAGTCACTGCCATCCGGGCGCCTTCAATAATAAAACCGGTGAGAAGAATAGCAAAGAGCAGGCCGTGCATAATGGCATCATCTTTTTTAGTCTCCAGCCCCTCGGGAGGAAAGAAATACCGTCGGACAAGCAGCCCGGCCAGCATGACAATACAGACAAGGCCTGCCAGATCAAGAACAATGGAGAAAAGTTTATAGAATGTACCTGTCAGAAATTTCACATCAAAAAGGAGATCCGTGAAATCAGCCTGGACAACGATCAGGCATGTACCGATGAAAAGCAGAGCGAATCCCCAGAAGAACAGGCCATGCAACAGACCCGGCCACCTCACCCGGATAACTTTCTGCTGGAACAGTATTTTCGTGATCATTCCCCGGAACCGGTCTGCGGTACGGTCGGTACGGTTCAATGGAAGCCCCTGTTTATAGACAGCAATGCGTTGCAGAAACACCTTGATCAATACAAAAAAAGCACCCAGGGTCAGAAGATACATAGGCAGCAGTGTCCAGACCCCATGCCCCACATTCCAGTAAATTTCACGTGTAAATTCCATTGTTTTCTCCAGTTAC
>NZ_JBPLBA010000201.1:0-4410 GCF_054039375.1 Desulfomarina sp.
TCGAGGGTATCAACAACAAAATAAAGACCATGAAACGGCAGGCATATGGTTTTCGGGATCTCGACTTTTTCAAGCTCAAGATCAAAGCTATTCACCTCGCCAGGTACGAACTTGTCGGATGAACCCAAAAAACATGACCCTGAAAGAGGCGGCGGAGTACGTCGGCTTCTCGCCGGATCATTTTAGGCGGCTGGCCGTTGAACAACGGATAATTCCTTTTTCCCGCCCATCAGGTCACCCGAAGGGAAAACTCCTGTTCCGCAAGGCTGATCTTGATAGCTTTCTGGACAGCTCAATAAAAGACGGAATCGTCGTAAAGCGGGCTGGTCGAAAACGAAAATCAAAGAATATTAATTTTTGGTAAGTCGCCGCTGCGAGGATGTCTATAGTCGATGATGAACAGTTTTGAAAATCGATAATCAATCAAAATTTCATGCAAAAGGAAATACCCCGACTCAACATGGTGACAACAGTCAGGTTGCGCTCTCCAAGCCTGTTTCTGAACATTGTCTCAATCTTTTGTCTCCGGAACTACGAGAAAAAATTCGTAAGCTGGAGCAAATTCCTATCCTGCCGGACTGGCCACAAAAAACGCGGGGGGTACCCAACCTCTGTCTCCGTTCTGCACTTTTCGGGGTAATCAAGCGAGGCAGGCGAAGGGCTGTTAAAGGCGAGTTAATTGCAGCAGTTAAAGGGCTTGATATTCGCTATACGGGATGGAGACTGGATCAGGGAGACTTTGATGTCCTGGTGCAGGCTCTTCATTTACAAACCCATCATATCGAAAGAACACCGGAATTTTACATACGCTTTCAGGTAAAGACCTTTCTCCGTTCTATTGGCCGTCAATCGGGAAAATCTGGCCGGGAGTGGCTTAAGGACTGTTTTCGAAGATTGACCGCCACCGCAGTGGAGATCAACGTCGATGTGAATAACAGGTTGCTGAACGGACAATATACCTATGCTGGGTCGTTGGTGGACGAGTTTTACTATAATGACCGGAAACAAACCTATTTTTTGAAAATCAATCCAAAACTTGCTGAACTATTCGATGCAGGCTGGACCCAACTGCAGTGGCAGCAACGACTCAGGCTTAAAACAAATTTATCCAAATGGCTGCATGGGTTTTATGCCAGTCATAGATCACCTTATCCAATCAAAATTGCAACCTTAAAGCATCTATGCGGATCCGACTGTAAGCGTTTGGTCGATTATCGGCGGAGTATCCGCATGGCAATGGACGAATTGGTCAATGTTGGAGCAATTCAAAGCTGGAAAATTGATGGCGATGACAAGCTGCATGTACAGCGATTTGCAAACAACCAAGTTTTAAAATGAGATTTCAGGGGGGGCATAGCACTCACACTGAGGGGGCATAGAACCCACACTTGGGGGGCATAGAACACACACCCAGGGGGCATAGCACTCACACCGGGGGGCATAGCACTCACACCAAGGGGGGCATAGCACTCACACAAAGGGGGCATAGCACTCGCACTTTACAAAATAGAAACAGTCTCAAACGCCGATGGGCAGGGAGTTTCAGTCGATCGTGAAAATCAGCTAATCATCTTTAATCTTTCTTTAATCTTTTAGTACGCGCAAATGTAAGAGGAACCAGGGAACAAATGACTTGTCCGATGCAAAGTAATCAGCAACTTTCCAACAGGGAAATCTGGTCCATGGTCCAGCAATGGGTTTCGACCAATAAAAAACTCATCCGCCAGATTGCATCGCCCTATTTCAGGTTTATGGCAGGAGACAATGAAGATCTGTACCAGGAAGCAATTATTGCAGCCTTCAAAGCACTGGTCATTTCCAGGAAGAAGAAAAAGCAGGAGCAGTTTGTCCGCTACTTTCGGGTGATTTTCAGAACCAACTGCATACTGCTCGCTTCAGGGATCCAGACCGTCCATTGCCTGGAAGATTATTTTCTCCCTTCTCCGAAACAAGAAGAAAAAACAAAAGAGCCGGAGAAAGAAGAAATCAACCAAGCCTTAACAGCGGTCACCACAAGGCAGAAAGAGATATGCCTCTGGCTTCTCAGGCAGCCTGTCCCGGTCTGTACCAGGGACATTGCCAGAGAATTTAATGTCAGCCGCCGTCATGCCTGCCGTTTGGTGATGCATAGCATTCAGAGAATATCAGGAGCAACAACATGATGTATATCACCGAGTATGCCACAGTTACGTCTATTCCTAGAAAAATTCTTCGCTATTTGAATCATCAGAAACTCATACAGGATCCTCTCTGTCATGAAGATTTTGTCCGTCTCCGATTTCTGGAACAGATTTGGGGAAATAAAAAAATACTTCGAGGCCAGCTGAGCCGTCTTTCTCTAAAGGCAAGAGAAAACTTTCTCAGAACTGCAGATCTGCCAAGCAAATGGGAACGCTATGCCTCCACCAGATTTTACAACCTTGAGAATGGGAAAAAACTTCCCATGGCAGCCCTCATCGAAGAGATACAAACAACCTTTGGTTTTCTCCTCTCAAAGAAACAGATAAGCCGCCTGTATAAAATCCGAAACAGGGTTCAGGTAGCCAGGCATCGGGAAAAGATCAGGGCAGAAAACAATCGCAATGCTCTCTTACAGAGCACAAACAAATAAGTAATAAACATCATTTATTGGAACTTACATTTCAGGTGATGAGGAAGCCGGACCGAATAATTTTCAGGGTGAAAAATGAATAACAGGTCACCCTGCCGGAAAAAAGAAAACAGAGATGAACACAACAACCAAAATCATATTTGCAGCTTTGATCTCCATGTTGCTGATCCCGAAAATTTCTGGAGCACTGGAGATCCGGCAGGAGCTATACACCTATCGAATGGCAATGGTCCGTGATGTAACCACGAACACCTTTGTGATCGGTGAAAGGGTATCTTCCAGGGGTGTCCCTGCATACAGGTGTCATATTGCTCAGGTGTTGTTTGAGATGGGAAGCGCAGTTCTTCAACCGATGGTCGCAGAAACGCTATTGTCGGATTTGATAAGATGCGAGGGAATGGATATGGCTTTACAGGTCACTGGCCATGCCTGTCAGTTTGGTCCGGAACAACTCAACCAGACCCTTTCCCGGCAACGGGCAGAAACTGTAGCTCGGTTTTTACAGGAACACGGTTTTGCGGTGGCATCAGTACAGGGCAAAGGGGCAGAACAGCCTGTTACCGATGATCCCAAAGAATATTTTAAGAACCGGCGGGTTGAAATAACCTTGCGGCCATAAAGAGCAAACATGCTGTCTTGCATTAATACGATAGCTTTTTAAGTAACTTGCAGCAAAAGGAGAACCTCATGAAAACCAGTTTTACCCCACAAGGAAAGCAAATTCGGCAGGCAAAGATCCTCACGGGATTTGTCGTTCTTTTGGCGGCCTGTCTGCTGTCTGCCAACGCAATGGCCATGACTGTACCGGCAGCGGGTTCATTTGCCTATGACCTCTATGATATCGGTGTGAACCAGATTCTGCTTGGCCCCATCGGCTTTATTGCCGGAGTGGCCTGCATGGTCTTTGCGGCCATCCTGGCTATCCGACAGATGATACTGCCGGCAGCCGGAGTCGTTCTTGGTGGTGCCTTTCTGCTCAAGGCAGACAGTGTTGTCCAGACCATCGGTGCGGTGATCAGCTGATAGGAAATGAGAAGCGAGAATGGCAGAAAATAATTTTTCCCACAGGTTCCCGCAGTATCTGTCCAAGCCGATTCAGGTACTCTGGTTTGAGACCGATGAGTTGATCCTGTTTGTGTTTACGCTCACCCTGGCGCTCCTGTACGGCAAGATCATGTGGCTGATCTTTCTCGTCACCCAATATTTTTATACTCGTACCAAGCGAGTGAAGTCGCGGGGATTTTTAAAACATATCCTTTACATGTTCGGATTCATCCAGATGAAAAATTATCCTGATTATTTTCAACGTGAGTTCCACGAATGAAAACGAATATTTTTGTCCAGAAAACCAGTAACCTCTTTGTGGAGAATCGGTTGCTGAAGTTTGTCATCGTTGTTCTGTCGCTGGCAGTAATTTTCAATTCATTCATGGTATATCGTGCGGTTAAGTATCAGCGAGTTGTTTTGATACCACCGAAAATGACCGGCACGGTTGAATTTGTTCAGGGCAAACCCACGGATACTTACCTGAAGGATATGACGAGGAGAATCGTCAACCTGGCAGGCACCTATTCTCCGCCAACGGCAAGGGCACAGTTCGAGGAGCTGCTTTTCTACTATGCCCCGGAGTCCTATCCACAGGCTTCAAAAGCCTGGTACTCCCTGGCCAGCAGGGTGGAGGAATCGCAGGTCAGTTCCGTTTTTTATCTGGAAAGTATCAAGCTCGGTGAAAGTTTTATTGAGGTTTTCGGCAATCTCAAACAATTGGCAGGAAATACTCAGCTTGAAAACACCAGTAA
>NZ_JBPLBA010000202.1:0-19471 GCF_054039375.1 Desulfomarina sp.
CAGCCGGTGTCATTGCCACCCTGCTTCCGGGTACAGCCTACAGCCTGAAAAAACCCTATGCCAGGGCCCGCGCAATGATCGGAGCAAGTCTGCCGGTAGCACTGGCCACAGACTGCAACCCCGGCTCCAGTTATACTGAGTCAATGCCCTTTATCATTGGTCTTGCTGTCATGAATATGGATATGAGCCCGTCTGAAGCCCTCACAGCCGCAACTTTGAACAGTGCCTATGCCATTGACAGGGCAGAGACAGTCGGCAGTCTTGACCTTGGAAAACGCGCGGATTTCCTGCTGCTGGACGGGGAATCCCCGGCGATCCTTGCCTACCATGGCGGTGTATCTCCGGTGAAAGAAGTCTATATTTCAGGAAAAAAGGTGACAGGAAAATGAAAAAAATAGTTGAATGCGTACCCAATTTTTCGGAAGGAAGGAACAGAGAAACCATTGAAGCCATCGCCGAGGCGATCCGACAGACTCCGGACTGCACCCTCCTTGATGTTGATCCAGGCCTGTCCACCAACAGAACGGTCTATACCTTTGTGGGTAATCCGGAAAGTATAATTGAAGGTGCCCTGGCCACTGCCCGCGTAGCCAGGGAAAAAATAGATATGCGTCAGCACAGTGGTGAACATCCGCGCTTCGGCGCCATGGATGTATGCCCCTTTATTCCGGTTAAAGGTGTTTCCATGGAGGAGTGCGCTGAAATTGCGGAAAAATTTGCCGCTGCAGCCGCAGAGGAACTCCATATCCCCTTCTACCTCTATGAAGCAAGTGCAAAAGAAGAATATCGGCGCAAACTCCCTGACATCCGTGAAGGAGAATACGAGGGCTTGCGGGAACGGCTGAAGGACCCCAGGTGGAAACCGGATTACGGGCCTGTGGAATTCGTACCCGAATGGGGAGCCACCGCCACCGGTGCCCGTATGTTTCTCATTGCCTACAATGTCAATATCCTCGGAACGCCAAACCAGGCACACCGCATTGCCCTCAACCTGCGGGAGGCGGGCCGTGGAGAAAACGAACCGGGACGACTCAGAGAAGTCAAGGGGATGGGCTGGTTTGTCAATGAATATAATGTGGCCCAGGTGACAGTCAACCTCAATGACTACCGGGTTACCCCGATTCATCTCCTCTATGAAGAGGTGAAGCACGAGGCAAAACTGCTGCGGGTAGCCGTAACCGGGTCAGAAATAGTCGGCATTGTCCCCCTGGAATCACTTTTAATGGCTGCTGACTATTATATTGAACAGGAACAGCTCTTTATCTATGAAGAAGACCAGAAAATCAGGCTGGCCGTGGAACGACTTGGCCTGAATTCCATTTCACCCTTTATCCCGGAAGAGAGAATTATTGAGTACATTGTGGCCGAGCAGCCCGATGAACCTCTGGCTGACCTCAGTGTCCGGAATTTCATCGAAGAGATAGGTTCACGCTCCTCCGCCCCCGGCGGCGGCTCAGCCTCGGCTGCTATTGCCGCTGTGGGCGTCGGCCTGGGCGCGATGGTCGCCAAGCTGACATATGGCGTGCGACGCTTTGAAGATGTACAGCCCCATATGATGAAAGTCATCCCCGGCCTGCATGAACTGACCAGGGAACTTATTCCCATGATCGACGCTGACACCTCAGCCTTCAACGAATATGTCGAAGGGGTGAGAATGAGTCAAAACAGTGAAGAGGAAAAACAGGCCCGCTTTAAAAAAATGCAGGCCGGCCTGAAAACAGCCATCAATGTCCCTCTCACCACCATGCGCCTGGGAAACAAGGCGTGGGACAGTCTGCATGAGGTGGCCCGCTACGGTAACCCTGCCTCAAAATCCGACACGCAGGTGGGAGCAAAGGCTCTTGAAACGGGCATATGGGGAGCCTACCAGAATGTCCTGATCAATATGAAGGATATTGAAGATGAAGTTTATCGCGAAACAATCCTGAAAGAGGCCAAACAGCTCATGCAGCGGGCACATCAAAAATGTACGGAAATTATTGCGGAACTGGAAAAAATATAGTCTAATCAGCTAGTACACAGTAATTACACAGGAGGATAAAGCAGCCGCAACCGTTCAGGAACTCCCATGGACAGTGATGATCTAGTACTGATTGTTGACGATGACCAGCCACACCGTTCCCTTGTTGAGCGTTATGTGGCCCTGCAGAACCTGCGCTGCAGAAGTGCCGAAAACGGCAAAGATGCACTGAAGCAGATGGAAACCGAACCTGTCAGTATTGTCATTACCGATATGGCAATGCCGGAGATGGACGGAATGGAACTCCTGCAGCAGATACGAAAGAATTATCCGGAGACCAATGTCATTGTTATGACCGGGTACAGCAGACTCTATTCGTATATTGATGTCATTCGTGAAGGAGCTTCCGACTTTATCGAAAAACCTTTCAGAAAAGATGAATTTGCAGCCAAGCTGAATCGTGTTTTCCGCGAGAGACATCTGGTACGGGAACTGAAAAAAGCCAAGGAAAAGGCAGAATCAGGCAGCAAGGCCAAAACTGCTTTTCTCTGTACCATGAGCCATGAATTACGGACACCGATGAACGGCATTCTCGGTTTTACAGATCTGCTCGCCCATTCCAATATCCCTCCCGCGGAAAGAAAATATGTAAACATGGTCAGCCAGTCCGCAGACAGGCTGATGAAACTGATCAACCAGATCCTCGATTTTTCCACCATTGAAGCCGGGGAAAATGATTTCAAACCCTCTCATTTCTACCTGGCTGATCTCTTTGAAGAACTCTTTGTCACTATAAAACCAGGCGCTATCGACAAAGGCTTGAGACTGGATCTTGAGATCCCCTCTGATATCATGGACACCATGCTCTTCGGAGACCAGCTCGTTCTCGCCAGAATCCTCTCCAACCTGATCGACAACTCCATCAAGGCAACCGAGTTCGGAACCATCACAATAAGAATCCAGCAGAAAAAGAAACTGCCGAACGATGGTATTGAGCTGCTGTTTTCGGTGACTGACCAGGGAAACGGCATTCCCCCCGACCTGCAGAATGATATTTTTGAACCGTTCACCCAGGCTGAAGATTATATGAACAGAAAACATGAGGGTGCCGGCCTGGGACTGGCAATCTGTGCGAAACTGGTCAACATGATGAATGGCAGAATCTGGCTGAAAAGCACTCCGGGAATCGGTACAACATTTTTCTTCACTGTGCGGATGCAGGCCGCATAATAACAGAAAAGAGTTATTAGCTCTGTGACCGGGCACATTCAGAAACACAATTCCATATTCCCATGCTGAAAACAAATTCAAAAAAAACTGTTGAAATGCTGATGCAGTGCAGGCCGGGCCCCCCCAGGACCCGTGGAACTTTCCAGGTGGATCATGATGGTGCTCCATTCATTCTGCCATCCATCGGCGGCATCACACTCAATGTGCTTGTGGGTGATTCCGCCTTCGGCCTGGCCGGCGATCACATTGAACCTGGAGTAAGCTGCACGGCCAACGCAGAAAAAAGAAATGATTTTCCCAATGACTCCCTGCAAATCTACAGCTGTATAGGTAACAGGGCAACCATTCTGTCCGGCAAAGCGGAGGGTGCGGAGGGAATTGTAACAGGAAAACACGGGGGATCCGAGCATATCATGATCGATTTTCCCGTGGAGACCATGGAAAAAATGAGTTATGACGATACAATCATGGTCCGCACCAGAGGGCAGGGACTGCAGCTCACTGATTATCCGAAGATAAGACTGTACAATCTCGATCCGGAGCTGCCGGGGAAGATGAATATTGTGGAAAAAGATTCAAAGCTTTATATTCCCGTCACCACCCTGGTTCCAGCCACCTGCATGGGTTCCGGCCTGGGTTCTCCCCATGTGGCATCGGGAGACTACGATATCATGACCAGTGATCCGGAGACTGTAACCACCTACAAACTTGACCAGATCCGCTTCGGAGATTTTGTCGCCCTCCTTGACCATGACAACAGCTTCGGCAGGGCATACAGAAAAAACAGTGTTTCGATTGGTATTGTCGTCCACAGTGACTGTCTGCGGGCCGGTCACGGACCGGGGGTCACAACCCTTTTTACCGGCAGCAGCAATCAAATTGTACCGGTAATCGATCCCGAGGCAAATATTGCCGATATGCTGAAAATCGGCAGGATGCGGGTGTAATGAAAAAACACCGTCCTGACTCCATGACGGCTTCGTGATTATTTTTTCGGCTGACAACCTGGGAAGTTAATGCCGTCAACTCCTGAACTGTCCGCTCAGGTTTTGTGCATCGTCTATCCGCACAAGCTGATCTTCAAGATCCGCAATCTCCTGCTGCCAGTATTCCCGGGAACCAAACCCGTCAACGGCCCGGGTGGTCCCATCCTCTTCCACCTGGTGAGCACACCAGGCCATGTAGTGGACAAAACGCATGGCGCGCAGGGGCTCAATGAGCCGCAGTGTCCGCCTGTCAAAGGGACGAAACATCTCATACCCTTCCAGAAAGAAATCGATCTCGACAAATGATTCATCAACCCCTCCGGGGAGCAGCATCCAGATATCCTGCACCGGTGGTCCCATAACCATATCATCGAAATCAATAATATAAAATGATTCTCCCGGACGATAAATCATATTGGAGAAATGACAATCACCGTGGATACGTATGTTTTCAATATCTGAAAAAAGCGGGGATATTTTATTGATAATCCGTTCAATGGACTCCCGGAGCCGGGCTTTGAAATCAGATGGAACACAATCCGCCGCAGAAAGATACTCAAGATGCGTCCTGGTGGAATGCTCCGGCCCCATCTGAATCCGATGACTTGCCTCTCCTGTTGCTCCGACACTGTGCACCCGTCCGAGAAGCCTGCCCAGCTGCAGCCACTGTTCATCATCATATTCATCAAAACTTCTGCCACCGCATTTTGGAAAAACGGCATAATAAAATGACTGGAAATCCGACAGCGTGCTTCCATCCCGAAAAACAAGGGGCGATATTACCGGGATCTCCTGTGCAGCCAGATCAAGAAGAAAATCATGCTCATCCAGGATGGCGGCCTTTGTCCAGCGGCCGGGCCGATAAAATTTAATGATCAAACCGCTTCCTTCCTCCTGTTCCAGTTCAAAGACTCTGTTGATATAGCTGTTCAACGGACGAAAAAGATTTGTGCACCGAACCCCGAGACTTTTTTCCACAAGGGTAAGAACCCGATCAGGGCCAAGATCTTCAAAGATGTTTTTTTTCATTTCTTTCTCTGGCATGTTTTGTATTGTGACTTTGCATTCTGTAAATACCTGATGAGTGAATTTGTTTCCCGGAAATCGGGATACTGTTCCAGTCACTAGTAGCCCAGTTCAGAAAAAAACGCATGTTATTTGAGAAATGAGTTTGAAAAGCTGTAAAGTGATTCCCCCGGCAACGGGAAGTTCGGGGTTTTGCAGGCGCTGTGGAACAGTCCACCGGCTGGGAAGCTCGCATGCTGTTGCTGCTGCATGTTACAGCCTCATGGAAAAACTGGAACAATACCGGACCATAGAACTGTTTCAGGCCACACCACGGCACAGGCATCTGCTGACAACCGAAGATCTTTTCGGAAAATCAAGGGGAAAAATGTTCGGCGTTCTGGAAGGAATCCGGCAAAATGGAAAAACTGCCCTCCTCTATGCCTTTTCCGGACAATTTAACTCTCTATGGAATGTACCCGGATGGGCACCACCTCTTTTTGATGTGCATGAATTTATGCAGTTAAACAACCCCGCGGAAAAAAGAATCAAGACACTGGGAAAAGAACTCGAGAGAGAGTCTCTCCATAGTACGGAATGGCATTCCATCAAACAGGAACGTAAAAGACTATCGCGCCTGTTGATGGAACATATCCATGGCCTTTACCGACTGACTAATTTTCAAGGAGAAACAGCCACTCTGCGCGAGGCGTTTTGCGGCCCGGCGGGGATTCCCACCGGCACCGGCGACTGCTGTGGTCCGAAACTGCTCAACCAGGCAGCCAGACTCAATATCAAACCGCTGGGTATTGCAGAATTCTTCTGGGGGAAGGAAAACAGGTCGAAAAGCAGGCAACATGGCCATTTTTATTCATCCTGCAGCTCAAAATGCGAGCCGATTCTCGGCTTTCTGCTCTGCGGGCTCAACGCATGGACGGACCGACGAAAAAATGAAAAATAAAAAAATGTTCTCTGACCGTATTAACGATATTCCACGATCCTTTATCAGGGAAATTCTCAAGGTCACTTTAGATCCCGCTATTATCTCCTTCGCGGGAGGACTACCCAACAGCGACCTTTTTCCCATTGAACAACTGCAGGCGGCTACGGAAAAACTCTTTTCCGAAGGAAACAACACTGTTTTTCAATATGCCACCACGGAAGGTTATGTAAAACTCAGAGAATATATCTCCGCCAGGTACCGCAGCAAGAACAATCTGCATATTCCCGTTGAAAATATCCTGATCACCAGCGGTTCCCAGCAAGGTCTGGATCTCCTGGGAAAAATCATGCTCAATCACGGTGACGGACTCATTATTGAAAAACCGGGATACCTCGGGGCAATACAGGCTTTCTCTATTTACCGGCCCCTTTTTCTTCCCGTACCGGTTTCGGATGAGGGGATGGACTGTGAAACGCTTCGACATACACTCGACTCTCATGAAACCAGGCTTATCTACACGGTTCCCAATTTCCAGAACCCCTCCGGCATCACCTACTCCACAGAAAACAGAATGAAACTTGCGGCGACAATAGAAAAAACTACTGCTTTTCTCATTGAAGATGACCCGTACGGAGAACTACGGTTCAGTGGAAAACCCAAACCATCTTTTCAATCCCTGATTCCTGAAAATACAATCCTGCTCGGCTCCTTTTCCAAGACCATTGTCCCGGGATTCCGTCTTGGCTGGCTTGTTGCTCCATCTCCGGTCATGGAAAAACTCATCACCGCAAAACAGGCAACAGACCTGCATACCAGCCATTTTACCCAGGCTATTATACACCAGTTCCTGATCGATAACGATTTGGATAAGCATATTGAAAAAATCGTACAAAAATATGGTAGCCAGAAAGAGGCCATGGAAGAGAGTATCAGGGAGTTTTTTCCGCCGGAAGTCACTGCAACTGATCCGGAAGGCGGCATGTTCCTATGGGTAACACTCCCGGAAAATATGAAGGCGATGGAAGTCTTCCAAGCGGCAATCAAAAACGGTGTTGCCTTTGTTCCCGGCGATCCATTTTACAGAGACGACCAGAATTCCAACTGTTTGCGGTTAAGCTTTGTTTCCGCCAACGAAGAAACGATCCGGACAGGAATCAAACGATTAGGTGCGACAATTGCAGAATGTATTCAAAAAACCGGGTAGTATTACCACGAAATGCTTATGAATTCAGAATGGAAAAAAACATCCTCTACAATGATGATGATATTGTTGTGGTCAACAAACCAGGGGGCCTCCTTTCCGTCCCCGGTCGGGGAGCAGACAGACAGGACTGTATCGTAACACGACTTCAACAGATTTTTCCGGATATGATTGATCAACCGGCAGTTCACAGACTGGATATGCACACCTCCGGTCTTATGGTTTTTGCCATGACAAAAACCGCCCACCGTAACCTGTCAATACAGTTCGAAAATCGCTCGGTCACAAAATATTACCAGGCGATATTGGAGGGAATTCTCTCCGGAAAAGAAGGCAAAATTACCCTTTCCTTCCGTCTTGATCCCGATAACAGACCAAAGCAGATCCATGACCCGCTGCACGGAAAAACCGGCGTAACATTTTGGCGGAATCTGGGTATTGAACCGATGGAACGGACCAGGGTGGAATTCATCCCCCTGACGGGTCGCACCCACCAGCTCCGCCTCCATGCCGCTCATCCGAAGGGTCTCGGGATCCCCATTGTCGGAGACTATCTCTACGGCAGCGGAAATGACGGTGACAGAATGCTTCTCCATGCCACCTTTTTGGAATTCATCCATCCTTTTAAAAAGAAAACGGTAAATTTTACCAGCTCTCCGCCATTTTAACAGTCAGAAAAGAAAGAAACGAGGTATATTGATTCAATGAGACGGCGATGGAAATACCAGGATATAATAGATCTTGAATATCTCCTTCATGAAGATGCGAAGATGGCTTCAAAACAGCTTCATAAAAGAGACCGGGACATATACCTGCAAAATTTTGCAGAAAACACGCAAAAAACCGTGAAAGATGAAGAGCTTATCGCCTGCTGGTTAACAGAACGTCTCAAGCAGGAATTCCCGGAAAAACCGGCGTGGCCGGACTCCATGGCCCGACCACAAAAAACCAGTGAAAACCCCGACTGTGGCGACACAACCCTCAGCCGCGAATTTTCAGATACAGAGTCCAGAAGCCCCGGAAAACTGTTCTCCGACGCTCATCTCCTGACCCGCATACTGGTTCTTGTTTTCGGAATTGTATCAGGAACCGGGGCCGGTCTTTCCTTTTTTCATTATTCCGGAACAACACCGATCAATGTTTTTCAGTTTCTTCTCTTCTTTATCTTTTCCCAGATACTGCTCACCTGTTTGCTTATAAGTTCACTGTTTATCAGGAAAATCCGCAGTAAGAATATGCTGCCTTCATTTTATCGATTCTTCTTTAGCCGCCTGCTGAAAAAAGGTGCCGATCTCCTCTCCAGGCAGTGGCGTCGACACCTTCCAGGAAAAAAGCGTTTGAGCTTCAGCCATGCCCTTGGCATTGTCGCCTCCAGGGGTAAGCTGTACGGTTCACTGTTCTACTGGCCCTTTTTCAATCTGGCCCAGATATTCGCCCTCTCCTTTAACGGTGGTCTCCTTGGTGCCACCCTGCTGAAAATCGGCACAAACGATCTGGCCTTCGGCTGGCAGTCCACCCTGCAGTTCAGTGCACTGTCGCTCCATAAACTCATCAGCTTTATGGCCCTTCCCTGGTCATGGTTTATCCCCGAATCCCTTGCATTTCCCTCTCTTGGACAGATTGAAGGCAGCCGAATCGTCCTCAAGGAAGGGATCTATATGCTGGCAACAGAAAACCTGGTTTCGTGGTGGCCGTTTCTGGTATTCTCTCTCGTGTTCTACGGCCTTTTTTTCAGGCTGCTCCTCTATATTATCGGGAAAATAATGGAAAAAAGGGCACTCAACAGATATCAATGTCGCTCTGCCGCCTGCCGCAGGACCGTGCAGAGGATGACAACACCACTCTTCTCAACCCAGGCCCGTCCGGAGCAGGAAAAACCTGTGGAAAAAAGTGTCCAGAGTGTCAGTCCCGCATCATCGGAGCGCAACCGGACATTTCCCCAGACTGTCCTGGTCGCCGATGATATAGCACCACTCTTTCCCGAATCAAAAATACGAACTCTTTTACAGCAACACGGATTTACTCCACAACAGATCTCGGTTTTTATGACGGATTACGATACGGACCGGGAAATCATTCAGGAACTGGCAGAAAAAAACCGGGACAGTCAAACCGGACTTTTTCTCATCATGGAGGGGTGGATGGTTCCCCTGACTGATTTTCTCACCTGGCTCCGGGAATTACGAAGATCATTACGCCGGGAAACAATAATAACTGTAGGCCTTGTCGGTCGTCCGTCAGGTACTGATTTTTTTCCCGTGACAGAAAGTGAGTATGCAATATGGTTAAAAAAAATAAACGGTCTGGGCGATCCTTTTCTCCAGCTCCTTGCCCTTAATCCGGAAAAAGAAAAATGAAAACAACCGTCCCCGAATTTGCCATTCTCGGCCATCCGAACGAAGGAAAATCATCGGTTCTTTCCACCCTGGCCGAAGACGATTCCGTCCGGATAAGTTCAACACCGGGGGAAACAACTGAGTGTCGCACCTTCCCGGTCTCCATTGACGGGCATGAAATCCTGCGTTTTACCGATACACCAGGTTTTCAGAACCCTGCCCGGGTCCTGAGCTGTTTTAAAAAGCTGGAAAAAAACGGGGATGAACTTCTCAGGGAATTCAGATCAATTGCAGAAGATATCCCCGAACTTCATGACGATCTTGAACTCCTCACCCCGGTTGAACGGGGAGCCGGTATCATTTATGTGGTCGACGGCTCCCGGCCTTTGCGCAATGTGGATAAAATGGAAATGGAGATCCTTCGCCTCACCGGAAAACCACGAATGGCCATCATCAACTGCAAGGACGATAATTTTGAATATCTGGATAACTGGAAGATGGAATTCAGGAAAAATTTTAATTCCAACCAGCTTTTCAATGCCCACAGGGCTACTTACGCCGAACGTATCCGACTGCTCGAGGCGTTGAAATCCATAGACCAGGACTGGTATGATCCCCTCTCCCGGGTCGTTGAAGCCTTCAAAAGGGAATGGAGGGCACGCAACAGCCAGAGCGCCGATATTATTATCGACCTTCTGGCAGACTGCCTCACCCTGAAACTGACCAGCAGCATCAGTTCCGGCTCTGATGAAAAGCGTATCCGGGAAAAGCTCTATATCAGGTACAAAAAACAACTCGAAGAAAAGGAACGACAGGCTCAGGAACAGATCCGGGCGCTCTTTAAACACAATATTTTCAATTATCAGTTGCCTTCCCACTCCCTGCTGCGGGAAAATATCCTGGATGAAAAAAACTGGCAACTCCTGGGACTGACCCCGAAGCAGGTGATCATTGCCGGAGGACTGGGAGGAGCCACCCTGGGGGCAACCCTGGATATTGCGACCCTTGGCCATTCCCTGGGTCTGTTCACCGCAATTGGTGGTGTGGCGGGCGCCCTGGGTGCCATGTTCAGCGGAGAAAACCTCTCTGGACAGGCGGAAATCCTCGGTATTCCCCTGGGCGGAGAGGTTGTGCAGGTGGGTCCGGCCAAAAATATTGAAATGCTGTTTGTCCTTCTCAACAGGGCCCTGCTCCACTACCGGCACATCATCAACTGGGCCCACGGCAGGAGGGATTACCCTGAATCAATTGCCAGCGAAGAAACAAACAGGAACTACACCAGGGACTGGTCCACCAGCAGATTAAAAACCTGCCGGGGATTTTTCCAGCAACTCAAAAATAACAAAGATCCGGATTCCGACAACCGTGAAGCTTTCAGAATCATTATCCTGGAAAGCCTGGAGGAAATCTCCAGAGAAAACCATTAACGGTACAATAACGATAAATGATTGTCACTGGACACGATCCTGAAAGATACCTATAATCCTTCCCAGGGAAAGGTTCCGGTCTGTCCGATACCTTAACCTGAAAAGCCGGGATGTCTGTGAGTAATTAAACAAAATCAGGAGGTGTACGATGGCCAGAGTAATAACCGGTGTTTTTCCGGAAAAGGAAGAAAAAAAAGAGAAGAAAAAACCTGTTGCCGGTTATATACTTGATATTTCCATAATGTTTTCCGATCCCCTGATCTGGCGCCGCGTAGCGGTCCCCGGCTCCATTTCCCTGGCAACTCTGCACAGGGTCATTCAACTGGCCATGGGATGGAGTGACTCCCATGTGCACCAGTTCCTCATCGGAAAAATCAGCTATGAACCGACATTGGGAACGGCGGGAATTGCGGAAAGCAAACGGTTTGATGAACGTAATTTCAAACTCCACACCTTGGAGGAAGACATGGGGTTCATGTTCACTTACCTTTATGACGCCGGGGAAGGATGGGAGCATGATATCCGACTGGAAGAAATCATCCCCGCTGACCAAAATTTCAGAAATCCGGTACTGCTCTCGGGTGAACAGGCCTGCCCTCCGGAAACTGTAGGAGATATCCACGAGTACCAGTCACTGATTGAGACCGCTGAAAAACGGTCAGATGCTGGCTACAGTGAATTGTCTGAACTTGCGGGAATTCGTTTTGACCCCGCCTTTTTTGATCTGGAAACGGCAAAACAGAGAGTGGCCGATTTAACCTGATTTTTTTCAGATACCTGGAGTCATCAATAGACCGGGAACCGGCTCAAAAGTAATTCTGATTACGTACAAAACTCAGTCTGATAAAGCAGGCACATCCACAATTCGGCTGAGTTTCATGGGTAATCAAGAAAGTAATCGCTCACAACTGCAGCAACACTTTTGGAACCGCTTCCCGGTCCGTATCTATTTTCGTATCGCAGATCAGCAGACGGCTCTTTTCCACGCCAAAAGTTTTCACCAGGTAGTTCTGCACTGCTGCTGCTCTCTGCTCTCCAAGGGCCAGCAGCCTTTGCCGGTCCTTCTCCGCAACCTCGATATTCTCTGTTTTCACGGAAGCAATCACTCCAGGGGAGAGGAATTCTCTTGAGGCGACAACCGGACAGAGCTGCAGATCTGTTTTAGGTCTGTCTTTCAATATCTGGCCGATTCTCTTTAGATAATCGGCATGCTCCG
The DNA here is from genome assembly GCF_054039375.1 of Desulfomarina sp. Taxonomy (NCBI): domain Bacteria; kingdom Pseudomonadati; phylum Thermodesulfobacteriota; class Desulfobulbia; order Desulfobulbales; family Desulfobulbaceae; genus Desulfomarina; species Desulfomarina sp. The sequence continues at coordinate 12,305 of NZ_JBPLBA010000202.1, forward strand.
AAGTAAGAGTAACTTCCTGCAGCTTAAAATTCACCGGCGGCAGTTCAACCTGCATCATTTTCTCCCCGACCTTCATCCCCACGTAGGCCAGAGCAGCGTATGGCCCGAGGGAATAGACGAGATACGAAGACGCAGCGGGAACAATGGCCTTCCCCAGGGCCGTCACAAGTATATCGGAAATGCCCACATCGAGATCAGAAAGGGGGCCCTCTATGGGAATATCCAGGGAAATATTATCTTTGCTGTCCCGGAGCATGGCAAGGGCCGCGTCCAGGGGAATCGGCAGTTCATTATCCAGTTCGGCGGCCAGCTCTTCTGAGATTCTTTCTGTTTCCAGCTTTTTCAGAAGAATTTCATTCTGCATATCCAGTTTCTCATCGGCCAGAACCAGCCTTGTCTTCAACTGCAACTGCCCCCCGGCCAGAGCCGTCCCCACAGACTGAACCGTATAGGACGACAAATTAGTCAAAGGATAATTTTTCAGTTCTATATCAAGATCCAGTGCGGGAGAAGATTTGAACGGAAAAAGTTCACCCTTGACACTGATGGGAGCCCGTTCTTCAAACTCTCCCTGGAACACCAGAGTCGTCTTCTGTTCGGGTCGGGTGGAATCAAGGCGGCCCAGTTCCAGTTTTGACAGCACCAGCTCACTGGTGAACGGCACGGCAAGGGTATTATCCGTGAATAAAAGTCTGTTTTTTCCGGTCAGTTCAAGTTTTCCCAGCTTCAAGGGATATGGTTCACCCGTGTTGCCGACAACTTCTGTTTCTCCTGCCTGGTCGTCAACTCCAGAAGGAGCCTGACGCATTGCCTGCAATTGACGGTTTATATTCAACTCGCCTTTTTGATCAAGATCGATTGATGCAAGAAGATTTTCCAGACTCAGGTTCTCACCGCTCACACCACTTTCCGGCGCCCACGACAGAGATGAAAAATTACCTTTATCGAGGCTGACCGTGTCGAGGAAAGCAAGTTCATGCAGGGAAATATTTCCGGCCGAAAAACCGGTCTTCTCAAGATCTCCCACGATGCCGGTTACGCGCATTTTACCGATTCCGGCCAGATTTTTACCATTGATATTTGATTGAACCACAGGTTGCAGCACAGACAGTTCTTCCACCTTCAGGGATTTAAAATCCACATTTTCCACCTGTTGCAGCTCTACTTCGGGGATACTGATATCCAGAGGCATCTCACCCTGAACAGATGTAGAAAAATCCTTCATGACCAGAGTGCCAATCGTCAGTTTTCTGCCATCAGAACCGGCAAGACCATCAATGGTGACATGTTCAAAAGCAGCCAGTGCGGTCTGCCCCCCACTATCAAACAGAGAAAAACCGTCAAGAATTATCCGCCCATCAAAGGCAACAGGCAGTTTTTTATTATTGTCGGTTGTGCTGTAGACAACCTTCCCCTGCCATTGCAGGCTGTCATTGGATATCTTCAGGGCGGGGAGCAGACAGTCCGTAGACTGGAGATGAATCGAGGCCTCACTTTCAACTTTGACATCATCTCCGATCCTTATCCCGCTCTTTCCCTCAACAGCGATTTTTTTCTCCTGCAGCCTGAACTCTTTATCCGGTAGTTGAAAAGAAAAATCGTCGGAAGCGAGCAGGCCGTCCAGGTCAACAGCAATATCTCCCTCTGCAGGGCCTGCATAATGCGTTTTTCCCTGCCATTTCAGTTGCCGGCCCCGCGCGGAAAAAGCACTGCTGCCGACTGCGGGATCATCTATGGTTATTGAACCGTCATAGTCAACAAGGATATCATCACCGGCAGTAAGACGCAGCCGACCGTTCACTCCCACCTTGCCGGAAATGGATTTTAAAGCGTCGGCAAGCAGGAGTGACAGGTTCTCAAGATCAAACTCCGCCACACGAATATCGCCAATGATTTGAAGCTGTGGTGCTATTTTTATGGTATCAAGATTTATTTCAACTCCAGCGCCATTTAAACTTCCGGTTAAGAAAAATTTCCCGGCCCTCTCTCCGGAATGGGTGGTAAATTTTTTCAGTTCCGCATGATCAATGAAAAAATCCGCTTTGTACAGAGGTGTTTTCAGTTTAAGACGACATTTTGACAGAACAACCCTGTCGGCAAGCAGTCCCCAGGGAGTTGAGTCCGACAATTCCGTTTTCGCTTTGACCTCTGACTGATCATTTCCTGCCACGGTATACGAACCAAAACGCCAGCGACCGTCTTTATATTGTTCCAGATCAAGAACAAGGTTTTCATACTGCGCGCTTTCAATATGGAAATCATGCTGAAACAGGGATTGAATACCGATGTCTAAAGAAATATCGGTATGGGAAACAAGAGACTTACCATCCCGACGCACATCCAGTTTTCCCAATGTTATCCGCCCGGTAAAGGGATTAAACCAGAGGCTCTCTATGTCCGCGGAATCGGCTCCGTTTTCTTCCAGCCAGGAAGTGAGGTAGTATTTAACACCAAAGGGAAGGAGAAGAAAGAAAAGGCAAATCAGTATTACCACCCCTCCCGATACTTTAACCCACCTTCTTCGCAAAAAAGACTTCTTACCTGTCCGGACTGTTGATGTCATAAAATTACCTGATATAAATGGAACTGCTCACCTGTAAGCAGATTCATAAATTTCTGATTACCCATGGAACTCAGCCGGATTGGGGATGTGCCTGCTTTCTCAGGTTGAGTTTTGTTCGTAATCAGGTCTTAATTTGAATCCTGAGGTCCGATCACGCCGGTTTACCGGGTTATGGAGCCAGTCGTTCCACCGACCAGCTTTCATCCCCCTTTGTATAAAGAAACCGGTCATGGAGACGGCTTTTCCGCCCCTGCCAGAATTCAATCTCCGTGGGTTCAACCCGGTATCCGCCCCAGAAGGACGGCAGAGGAACTTTACCCTCTCCTATTTTCATTTTCATCTCCTGAAATTTCTGTAACAGGATCTGACGAGAGGAGAGTCTGTGGCTCTGGCTGGACACCCAGGCGGCAAGCTGACTCTCCTTTGGCCTCGTCATGAAGTATTTTGCAGACTCGGCTGTGGATATTTTTTGCGCGCGACCATTGATAATAACCTGCCGTTCAAGTTCCAGCCAGACAAACAGCAGACTGACACGATTGTTTTCCTTTATTTCAGCAGCCTTTCGGCTGCCGAAATTCGTAAAAAATACAAAGCCGTTCTCATCATAATATTTCAGGAGAACCGTTCTCTGGCTAGGTTGGCCGTTCCTACCGACCGTTGCCAGGATCATGGCGGTAGGATCAGGGACATGGGTTTTCCTGGCCTGATCAAACCAGAGAGAGAACTGCTTTACCGGGTCTTCCGCAAGGTCCGCCCGGGACATTCCCCCTTTCAGATACTCGCGACGAAACTGACTTATATCCACTTCTACTGCTCCTTTTATATTTTTGAAATTCTATTTGCCCATGAAACTCAGCCTGCAACCTGTGAGCATGGAGATGCACCTGCTTCATCAGGCGATTCCTTCCAGCCTCCAGTTGTCAGTGCCGACCGGTCTTGCCCATGTCCATTTTTCTTCGAATTTCACCGGCTCGGTCATGGACCCCTCAACCAGTTCTCCACTCCTGTCATCCACCGTATAATCCAGCAGATTAGCGGAAAAAAGAACGGTAATAAAATCTTCCACCCCATCACTGCCCGCTTCCACGATTTTCACATTTCTGATGGCTATACTTTCAAGTTTGTTGATATGACCCTTGTGTCGCATTTCGGCAAAATGCTCTTCATACTCCCGGGCCAGCTGCTCACCGAGCAGATGCCTGTAGGAATCCAGATCCCTCCGCATCCAGCCGGCCTGCACCTTGAAAAAAACATCGGAAGCAATTTCAAGAAAATGATCCGGATCAAACGACCTGTCATGTTCCCTGATCCGGGCAATACCCTCCTCCACCGGGTCCACCATCTCCGGAACAGGCGGCACTCCACCCGATGCACCCGTTTCTCCCCCGAAAAAACTACCCGGCCCCCCCTGGCCGCTGAAACCATCCCGAGTAGAGTAAGCATTCCTCCGTGGTCTGTTCATTCTCCTGAAAAGATACCATGCTCCACCCGCCAGAAGAAGAAGGGGCAGGATACCCATTCCTGTTCCTCCCATGCCAAACATTGAACCGAACAGCATACCACCCAGGGCACCTCCCAGGAGTCCGCCGGCCAGCCCCCGCCGAAATGACCCGTTATTCTGTTTATTCAGACGCTGGGTCGATCTGGTTGGTGCTTTTCTTGGAGCCATTCTGAATGTACGCCCACCCATTCGGGAGCGGGCATCGGCATAATTGGCGTTTATACCGCCTTCAATCAGGGAGAAGGCAATAATCAACATGATAAACGGGGCCATTTTTTTTAGAGCAGTCATCATAATCTCAATCCAAATAAAAAGTATTGTCCCTCAATCCCACGTTACGAGACTGAAGAAGAAAAAATATATGTTCACTCAGAAAGTGAATAACCAAACTTAAAAGACATATCATAACATATTGTAACATCACACCAATTCATTTTTTTCATTTTCTGAAACACTGGATTTAGGTGAAAATGAAATTTTTTATTTTTTTCCGCAGAAGAATGTAAGAACTCTGTCATCTAATTACCACCTCAATCCTGCAGTTTTTCCTGCATAAATATGTTCATGTCTGGTATAAGGTGCGACAGGCACCTTATACCATCAACCCCAATGTCATAAACCTTATTATTTGCAACTGCTCACAGGTGTCACAGATTCTTCCAGACTCTTCTTCGCAATAGCACTTCCCGGCGAACAAAAGAGACCGTGAAAAGCCGAGGTGTCTGTGAGCAATTACCTGATTTCTTATCAATGCTTATCCTCCACCCTCCGGGAGCAAAACCGTGTGAACCACCAGCCTCCCTTCCTTATCTCGCGGCAGCCCTGAGACAGCAGAATGTTTCCTGCCATATCATTGATATGAATATCGAGGGACTCTTTTTTCTCCTGAAAAACCCCTCTCCGGCCCATGACACTTGGAGTCGACGGGCACTTAAAAACAGAGAAAAAAATCTGAGAGACATCTGTTCACCTGCTCTTTATGCAAACAGGGACAGATATGCCCGGACCGTCTATGATATCAATCGTCTGCTGGAAAATGAAGGAAAGCGTTTTGGCCTGAAATTATCCCTGGCAAACTACGTGGATCAGGAACTTTCGCCAATAAAGAGCAACGACCTGCGGCAGGCGGCACACAACTATAGCAGGAATATCTATTTTCCCTACTTCAGTATGAGGCTGAACGAACTGATCGACCAACATTATCCCGAAACAGTCGGCATCTCCCTTAACTACCTCAGCCAGGCCCTCTGCTCCTTTGCCATTATTGGCTATTTAAGGGAAAAACATCCTGAAACAAAAGTCATCCTGGGTGGCGGCCTGGTAACCACATGGCTGAGCAATCCCAAGTGGAAAAACCCTTTTGGAACCCTGATTGATGCCCTGATTCCCGGGAAAGGAGAAGCACCGCTCCTGCGACTGCTGAATAAATCCCCGGCAAATGATCATGTGCGACCTGTTTTCAATGACCTGGCGAAACAGGGCTACCTTTCCCCTGGTTTTATCCTGCCCTATACAACTTCCAGAGGTTGTTTCTGGAAAAAATGCACCTTCTGCCCGGAAACAAGCGAAAACAATCCATACAGTCACGTGCCACCGGATACAACTGTCAACGACCTGAAACACCTGGTGGAAGAAACATCTCCTGCCCTCATCCATTTTCTCGACAACGCACTCAGTTCCTCCACCCTGAAGGCATTGGCAGAAAATCCACCGAATGCACCCTGGTACGGATTTGCCCGTTTTGACACTCTGTTGTCCGAAAAGGAATTCTGCTTCAAACTCAGGGAGTCAGGTTGTGTCATGCTGAAACTAGGTCTGGAATCAGGAAATCAGCTGGTTCTCGACAAAATGGACAAAGGTATTAACCTGAAGCTCGCAGCAAAAATCCTTGAAAACCTGGAAAATGCTGGTATCTCCACCTATATATATCTGCTTTTCGGTACTCCGGCCGAGGACGAGTCCAGTGCCGAGGACACCCTTGCTTTTGTCAGGACCCATGTGGAATGCATCTCCTTTCTCAACCTGGCAATTTTTAACCTTCCGGTCTGCAGCATGGAAACAGTTCACCTTGAGCTGTCGGATTTTTATGAAGGTGATCTTTCCCTGTACAGGAATTTTACCCACCCTCAGCAATGGAACCGCCGGGCGGTGCGTCATTTTATCGAGACCAGATTTAAACGGAGCAGAGATATCGCTGAAATTCTTAAAAATGATCCTCCGTTCTTCACTTCGAACCACGCACCTTTTTTCAAGAATTTCCTGAATCTGTAAACACTGATTGGCAGTTTCAACGAATTTGGAGCCTTTGGCCCTGGCCGTCACTGAATTCAGACAGGAACAAAAAAACAATGCCAAAAAACATAAACGGTATAATCGCGGCTATCCTGGCCGCTCTCTTCATGGGTACCATGGGTATCTTTTCCCGAAAATCGGGACAAGGTGCGGAAGTCGTGTCATTTTTCAGGCTTTTTCTGGGAGCGGCTTTTCTTTTTCTCTTTATCAGGAGTTTATAGGATTCTCCATATATTTTTGATAAAAACACGTCATTTCAATACGATAAACTAGATTTCCTGTAAAACCCACGGGCTATTTTCTAACCAAATGCTCGCATGATCTCAGCTTGGTCTTCATTCGGATCTTCCAGCATGCGCATGGCTTTTTTTCCCGGTAACTAGCCTGCATATTTCACAGGTCCATTCGATACTCGTGGTTTTCCAGTTTCAGCACCGTGTCAAGGCCTGTGGCTTTCATTTGCCCAACGGGTAAGCCATGAATTGATCAAAAAATCGGCTTAAACGGGGGAACAAAAACATTCTTACAGAGATAAAAATAATCATTCTCGACTGGATCGATCCAATTATCTCACACGGGTCTTTCCGCTCGTAATATTTACTCAGGAGCGTAACGGCATCTGTTGCAAGTTAGCATACACCTGATTAAAAAGGTCCATGTAAGGATAACAGCTGGCGCATGAGACCCAGATTTTGCGGACTGTTATCTTTATCTGTGCACCGATTTTAAATAATTTCAGCCTGATGGTATCCATTTGTGCCCTGGGCATTGATGTGCCGGCCAAGCCAATCCGGCGTAATGTCTGCATGAG
>NZ_JBPLBA010000203.1:0-9296 GCF_054039375.1 Desulfomarina sp.
GCAGGTCCAATTACAGAAATTTTACATTCTATACAGTGAAACGGATGAGTTTTCAATGTGAAAAATTACGAATTATGGCAAAAAACGATGTAAAAACTACGAAATATGTGAAATATGCATTAAATCCACCCAAAAGATTTCTCTTTCATTCCACGTTATCATAGCTTGAATTTTCATCTGCTTCAAGATAGATATATATCAAAGAGGATGAAGGCCTGTGAGAAAAGACCATTGAAATACAATCCAGTGTTTCGTCAACACTGCTCTGACGTACCTTGCTTGTCCTTTTTCGCGTCATCCCGCCTGCGGCTTATGTTACATAGCTCAACTATATGCTCAAATCCGCAGGCAGAATGGCACAAAAAATTACAGCGCAATATTACGTCATTTCATCGTTGACGTAACACTGGTGCCTGTTCATAGTTGGTTCTTTGCTCCGATATCTGCGTTGCCCGAAAAATTTTATCCTTGGAATATCAATCATATGTCTCCGGTAAAATTTCCCGTGCGCCTTCATTTCGAATAAAAATCCTTATTTTATGGACAGACACAATCTAAATTCTGTACCTCAGAAAACAGAAAATGGATTAATATTTTATTTCAATATGTTATGGTATGTTTTCTGGGACAGGTCATTCACTTTTTGGGTGAATACGCATTTTTTCAAGAGTCAGGTATAATCGTAAAATGTACAATCAGGTTTATTGAACAAAATCACTTGCCTCTCTGTTGGCATTCGATGACGGATTCAGGGTTACGGTTGAAGACAGGGGCTCAGGAGGTTGCTGATGGCGGAAAAGAGAAGATTTACCAGGATTGTCTTTGCTGTCCGGGCTGAATGCACTGTTGCCGGGAAGACATTTTCTGTTGAGAGACTGATAAACCTCAGTGTCGGAGGGTGTCTGGTAGAGATCAAAGCGGAGGCGGCGATTGATGATGAATGTGATGTTGTCATTCCCCTGGGAGCTGAGGGGCTGCATGTGAATGTGAAAGGTCGGGTTGCCAGGATTGAGGACGATTATATCGGGATTAAATTTGTTTCAATTGATCCGGAAAGCCTGCATCATCTGCAGAATATAATAAAATACAATTCCCCCGATGCCGAGGCTATTGAAGATGAGTTAAAGGATCATCCCGGTCTTTTGTAGCTGATGTTTCGCAAGTGCGGATCGAGGAGGCTGTCTGAAAATACCTGTTCTCTGATAATCCTCTGGAAGAACGAAGAATGAAAACTGATAAACAGGAGCAATCTATGGAAACGAAAGTGTTGGTGCCGGTTGCCGAGGGGTTTGAGGAAGTTGAAGCATTAAGTATTGTTGATGTGTTCAGAAGAGCAGGAGTCCAGGTGGATCTGGCTGCGGTGGGGGGAGATTTGCAGGTCATATCTTCTCATGATGTCAAAATAATAGCTGACAAACTGATTGAAGACTGTAGGGACGAGACCTATGATCTGGTTGCTCTGCCGGGTGGTATTCCCGGGGCGGAGAATCTCAGGAATTCAAGCGTTCTGGCAGAAATATTGAAAAAACAGAGCAGGGAAAACAGGCTGTACGGAGCAGTTTGCGCGGCACCTGCGGTTGTTCTTGAGCATCACGGTCTTCTTGACGGGAAAAAAGCCACATGTCACCCTCTTTTCATGGAGAAATTGAGTGACGGCGACCAGGCGGGAATGAGTGTGGTTCATGACGGAAACTGTGTGACTTCAAGGGGAGCGGGCACATCAATTCAGTTTGCCCTGGAAATGCTGGGTATTCTCCTGGGTGAAGAAAAAAAACAGGAGGTGGCTAAAGGCATGGTTGTCGGATAGTTCGAAATATAAATCCGTGACGGTTTAGTGAATATCTTTCGGATAACAACTTGAAAAGTTAATATAAATTCATTAATCGGGCGTGTTTGAAAAATCTTCGCCTCCCTGTGGGGCGTTCACTGAGTCAGGCACGAATCAGTCTCTGTTCCGTCTGTAGATAATAACTGAAAACGGTTCTTTCCCATCTGAAAAATGTTCCCGTGAAACTTCCCGGAAATCTTTCTCGGGAAGTTCGGGAAAAACAACGTCTCCCTCCACTTCCCGTTCAAGGGTTGTCAGGCGGATCGTGGTGGCCACATCCAGGCCATGCCTGAAAACCTGGGCGCCGCCAATAATGAACACTTTTTCTTCCCCTTTGCACATTTTCACTGCTTTTTCCAGCGATTCGGCTTTTTCCACGTCTCCCGGGACATAGTTCTTATTCCTGCTGAGGACTATATGACGTCTGCCGGGCAGGGGGGCTGGAAATGATTCGAATGTTTTTCTTCCCATAATCATTGGACACCCCATGGTTGTTTTTTTGAACAGGCGCAGTTCTTCTGGAATATGCCAGGGCAGGGTGTTGTTTTTGCCAATGATTCTGTTCAGGGCCATGGCTGCAATTATTATTATTTCCATAAGTGTGTTCCTGTTACTGGATGATCGTGCCTGGGAAAGAAACGAACGATATTAAACAAATCCTGATCTTCAGGATCACAAATGTCAGGCTGAGTTTTGTGCGCAATTAGAAAGTGCCTGTCCATAGTTGGTTTTTTTGCCCGATATCTGCGTTGCCTGAAAAATTTTATCCTCGGAATATCAATTATATGCCTGCGGTAAAATTCCCCGTGTGCCTTAATCTCGAACGAAAATCCTCATTTCTGGACGGACTCTAGAAAACAAATAATACGAAAAATATAGATTTTGTTCAATTTTTTTTATACGCTGAAAGAGTATATGGTTTTTTCGAGTTACTGGAATAAGTGGGCAATTATTCATAAAGGGCTGGAGGATGTCGATGAAAATGCTATGTCCGAACTGTGGAGTGAGAGGTTCCGCAGACGATTCGTATATAGGGAAAAAGGTTAAGTGTCCGAAATGTAATGAGATATTTAAAGCTGTTCCCGAGGAGGAAAAAATTGAGGAGAGTTTTCGGGAACCGGCTCCGGAAGAATTTGTGGAAGAATCGGTTGTGTCGGATCTGCAGGATATTCTTCCGGCAGAGGGTGACGTGGCTGATGCGGAAGAAGAATTTGACGATGAACCTCTGGTGATTGATGAGAAGGAAATATTGTCAGCGGCAGTATATGAATCCGAATCGTTAAAGGATGAACCCGTCTCGGTTGATTCGGGAGAACATCCCGCTGGAGAATCCGAAGATGATTTTGCTGTACAACTTGATGAAACCTTGCCTGAAATTGACGATTTTGACGAACCGTTGATCAGTGATGAAATACAGGAAATCGAAGAACAGTCCCTGCTCGACGAGGTGGATGTGATTGATGATTCTGATCCAGTTGAATCACAGGGGAGTATTGGCGTCGAAACAGACGACCATGAAATTGTGGAAGTTTTTGACGAGGAGGATGAAACTGACACTCTCTTGAAAGATCCTCCGGAAGAGTCACCCCAGATTGAAACGGAAAAATGTTCAGTGTGTGGGAAAGAGGACAGTATTGGAGAACCGTTTATTGCAAAGGACGGTCAGTTATTCTGCACAGACTGCCTGCCGGAGGCCATGGAGGATGAAGAAAAAGTTATACCTCCCGGGGAAGATGTGACATCGACTTTGCGGGCCAGGGGCTTCCAGGGTAATGATCCGGAGGTCACTGAAATCAGGGCAAAGCATTCCGCCTTCACCGTTTCGGGAGTAATCAAAGAGGCCTGGCGGGAGACAAAAGGAGCCAAGGCTTCTATCTGGGCGGGTGCTGCAGTTTTTTATCTGCTGCTCCTTATTCTCACAGCCGGAGCTACCTTTCTTGCACCTTATCTGACAATTGATCCGGCGGCCAATAGTGACCTGGTTAATTTTGGGGTACAGGCTTTTTCAGGTGTGCTTTCCGGTATTGTTTCAGCGCTTTTCACCGCTGGTCTGTTCTATATGGGGGTGAGGAAAGTTGCCGGGGATACACTTTCATGGAAAATGATTTTCAGCGGTTTTTCAAAAACCGGCAAAGTGATTGTTGCCACTCTTCTACAGACAATACTGGTGAGTATTGGTATGATTCTTTTTATAATTCCTGGTATTTATCTTATGATAGCGTATGGCCTTGCCATGCCGCTTATTCTGGATCGGGATATGGGGCCGTGGCAGGCGCTTGAGACCTCCAGGAAGGCCATCCACAAGGTGTGGTGGAAGGTGGCCGGTGCAGTAATTGTGATGGGATTGATTTACATGGTTTCTGTTATTCCACTTGGACTCGGCATGATCTGGACACTGCCCATGTCGTTTGCCCTTGCCGGAGTGATCTATCGCCACCTCTTTGGATCAAAGACAGATGAGCAGTCAGAAAAGAGATCATTAAGTTAAAATTCCTGGGAGAAAACCGGTATGACAACGATTCCATTTCCTCTTTTCTGGCTTATCATGGGGGTAATGCTTCTCTTTCTGGAGATGGCCCTGCCCGGATTTGTGCTGTTTTTTTTCGGACTGGGAGCTCTGGTTACATCCCTTGTCACTTACCTTTACCCTCTCAGTATCAGCTGGCAGCTGGCTCTTTTTATTGTGGCTTCACTGGCCTGCCTGTTTTCCCTGCGAGATATTATTCAGCGCCGGTTTTTTAAACAGCCGACTGGAGAGGGAGAGGATAAGGTGGATGAGGATGTGCTGCTTGCCGTGGCCGGCGAGCGGGGTGTTGTCTGCATGACAATAGTGCCGCCGAAAGAGGGAAGAATAAAATACGCAGGAACATTCTGGCGGGCTACGGCAGATGAACGGATTGATGAAGGTGAGATCATTTCGGTGGTTTCCCAGGATGGCCTGATTATTCATGTTGAAAAGGTCTGAACTTTTTACGGGAGAAAAGAATGGAACAGAATCTGATTGCTCTCGGGTTTATCTTGCTGCTGGTGGTGGTTGTTCTGATAAAAACAGCCGTTGTGGTTCCCCAGAGATCGGAGTACGTGGTGGAACGACTGGGGAAATACAGAACGACCCTGGGTGCCGGATTTCATATCCTGGTACCGTTTTTCGATAAGATTGCCTATAAGAGAAGCCTCAAGGAAGAACCTATCGATATCAGTGCCCAGACCTGTATTACTGCGGACAATGTTACCCTGGAAGTTGACGGCATTCTCTATCTCCAGGTGGTGAACTCGAAAATGTCGGCCTATGGAATTGATGATTATCATTTCGCCGCGACCCAGCTTGCCCAGACCAGTCTGCGTTCAGCCATCGGCAAGATTACCCTGGACAACACCTTTGAGGCAAGGGAAACATTGAATGGTCAGGTTGTCATGGCCCTGGACGAGGCTGCAGGGAACTGGGGAATCAAGGTTCTCCGTTATGAGATTAAGGATATACAGCCACCCCGGACTGTTCTTGATGCCATGGAAAAACAGATGAAGGCCGAACGGGAGAAAAGGGCAGAAATAGCCCGGTCTGAAGGTGAAAAGCAGGCGATCATCAACCGGGCGGAAGGTGACAGGGCCGAGGCTATTTCCCTTTCTGAAGGTGAGAAGATGAAACGAATCAACGAGGCGGAGGGAAAAGCCCGCGAAATTCTCATGGTCGCCGATGCCACAGCTAAAGGAATACGAAAGGTTGCGGAAGCACTGGCATCTCCAGGTGGCAAGGAGGCCGCGAATCTTGAAGTAGCCAAGCAGTATATAGGTGAATTCGGCAAGCTGGCCAGGGAAAACAATACCATGATTATTCCCGGTAATCTGACGGATATAAGCAGTATGGTTGCAACGGCCATGGCCACGTTTGAGCATGTCGGGGGTGGTAAAGAGTCTGCCGCTGAAGAGGTACGGTTTAAAGGTTGATGTTTTCTTCAGGCCGGATGGCCGGGCATTGCCGGATTCATCTGCTGATGGTGTTTTGTGCTGCCCTGGTGTCCACCTCATTTACAGTGGGAGCGGCCATTACAGAGACACTTGATCCGGCAGTACTTACATTTATCCGCTTTGTTATTGCTGCGCTCTGTTTCGGCCCTCTGGTCCGTTTCAGGTATGGGGCCACTTTCTCCTTATCGCTCTTCTGGCGATGCGGAGTAATCAGTTGCAGTCTGGTTGTCTTCTTCTGGTGCATGTTTCTTTCCCTGCGTTATACGACAGCATTGAATACCAGTGTGATCTTTACCCTTGTCCCCTCTTTTTCTGGAATATACGCCTTTTTTCTTTTGCATGAGAAACTGACAAAAGCCCAGCTCATTGCCCTTGCCTGTGGAATGATCGGCGCTGTCTGGGTTATTTTTCGTGGAAATATAACGGCGTTGCTGGAAATGAACTGGAACAGGGGAGATCTGATTTTTCTGGCGGGAGGTTTTGCCATGGGGCTCTATACCCCCCTGATACGTCTTTTGCACAGGGATGAACCCATGGCTGTCATGACCTTCTGGGTACTGGTTACCGGTGCTCTCTGGCTTTTTCTGTTCAGTGGTGGGCAGTTGCTGACAATGGACTGGTCCGGTGTACCTCTGGAAGGGTGGATAGGGGTTGTGTATCTGGCAGTTTTTACAACGGTGATCACTTTTTTTCTGACCCAGTATGCGGTTCCCCATTTAGGGCCGACACGGGTGATGGCTTATTCCTATCTCTATCCTGGCCTTGTTCTGCTGCTGGATCTTGTACTGGGACACCCTTTACCGTCTGCCAGGGTGCTGCCCGGTATTGTAGTGGTTCTGTCTGCCATGGGCGTAATTCAGTTTTCGGAAAAAAAATCAGGTTAGTGAGAAGTGCCTGGTCACGGGGTTAACAGCCCCATGATTTTATCATCTCTGGACCGTAATTGTTCACCTGAATCGGATTTTTACAGGCTCTTTCTTTTGCTTTTATCTACCCTGTGCGGGCAGAAGAGATTGTGAAAAGCCGGGGTGCCGGTGAGTAATTACCGTGAGAAAAGGGTTGGTTTGGTGTAAGTTATGGTCATTGTGCCATATTCCACTCCGGAAATTCTGCAACGGAGGTTCAAGAATGAAAACGACTGCCGCGGACATCATGGTCACGGAATTTTCAACTCTGCTCCCGGGAACTCCTGTTATTGATGCCATTAAAGTATTTCAGCGTACCTCAAGGCAACAGGGCAGGAGATTGTTTGGTATCATTGTCATCGATGAAAATCAGCGTCTGGCCGGAATGCTTTCCATGTACGATATCCTTCTCTATCTGCGGCCGAAGCATATTCACCTATGGGGAACCATGGAGGAGTTTGACATTGAAGGAGTAGTAGAATCCGCGGGAAAGAGGATAAAATCCATTCTCGTAGGTGATATCATGACCCCGGAGGTGGTGACCATTGACGCAGGCGCCAACCTGATGATGGTTCTCGACATCATGATCAAGAAACATGTGCGCAGGCTGCCTGTGGTGCAGGAGGAGCGGATCGTCGGGATTGTTTATATCTCCGATCTTTTCAATCACCTTCTGGAACAGATCAGTGATTGAACAAAATGCGATAATTCCGGCGGGGGGAACATGTGATGGTCGTAATTGAGCGAAAAAATACCCTTCGAAACCTGTCCGTCAGCGACGCCATGCGACGTCAGGTTGTTCAGCTTGAACAGACAAAGTCCATAGACCATGGTATCAATACCCTGATTAAATTTAAGGTCAATGCCCTGCTTGCGGTTGATTCGGAGAGTCGTCCTGTTGGTGTTGTCTCAAAAACCGATATCATGGGTGCTTATTATGCAGGACTGCCCATCGATTCTCCCCTTGAATATATCATGGTTTCTCCGCCCCTCTTCTGCCATTCGGAAGACAGTCTGGAAGCAGCTCTGGAGTTGATGCGGAGCCAGGGTGTTTACCGCTTGTATGTGCTCGACAGCGAATCGGAGAAGCTGGTGGGGGCTCTTGCCTACCCGGATATTGTAGGGCTGTTGTACCAGTATTGCCGCCAGTGTGAATTCAATCATCTCAATATTCTCAAACACCATGAAGAAAATGATTCCATGCATAGATTTTCCGTGCGTGAAGTGATGACTTCGCAGGTCAAGAGTATAGGGAGAAACGAAACCCTGAGCAGAGTAATGGAAGAACTTTCGGCTCACAGGTTCGGGGCGATTCTGGTTGCAGATGAAGATGGAGTGCCATGCGGCGTTATTTCAAAAACGGATCTGGCGCTCACCTATAAACATCAGGTGGATCCGCAGACGCTGGCTCATACGGTTATGAGCACACCGGTACATACATGCGATGTCGAATTGCTGCTGGAAGAGGCAATCAGAAAAATGATTTTAACAGATACTCATCGTCTCTTTGTCCATGAGGGTGACAGGGGGAATATTGTGGGGGTCCTTTCGCTTTCTGATGCGGCCCGGGTACGTTCGGGGTCCTGTCATGGCTGTGTTTCCAGTAGAATCAAGGTGGAAGATCACGACTGACCGGGGCATTACGGTGATTGTTCCACAAGATTGAGATAGAGGTCGCCGCGACCATAGGGGCCCGGCCGACCTTTGCCCTTTATCCTCAGTTTCTGGCCGTTTCTGCTGTCGGGGGGGATTGTCACTTTCAGGGTCTGTTCACCACGGTCGCCGTAAACGACAATCTGAATGGTTTTTCCCCGCTTCAGCTCATCCGCTGAAAGGGGAGTATGATAAGTTGTATCATAATCCGGCAACTGTCTCGTTTCTTCCTTCCTGTTCCCCTCCCTGCTGCGTCCGCCCAGGAGTGAGCCAAAGGTTGAGGTGACGGATTTGAGGAAAGACGAATTGCTGCCAATGGATTTTTTCGCAGTTTTTGAGAGCAGGGGACCGGCCATGGAGCCAACGAAAAATATACCGCCAAGAAAAATCCCGCCCTTGCCTCTGAAAAAACTGTTCCTGATGAAATGTGAGCTGGAGCGGAATCCGGACCGCTGAAATTCCCGCAGCAGTCCACTGAACATTTGCTGAAACCGGGGATCTTTAAAAAGATCCCGGAGAATGTCTTCCTGACTGTAGGTGAAACCCGTTGTGCCGCCGTTTCCTGATGCCTTCATTCTGTCGTACTGTTGCCGTTTGACAGGGTCAGTGAGGACACCGTAGGCTTCCGCAATTTCCTTGAATTTCTCTTCTGCTTCCGGAGAGTCCGGATTTCTGTCGGGATGATAGCGCATGGCCAGCCTGCGATAATTGCGGCGGATTTCATCCTCGGTGGAAGTGGTGGTTACCTGGAGAATTTCATAATAGTTTTTCATGATGGAAGGTGCAGACTGTTTTTTATCTTATTGTAACCTGATTTCTGCAATTGGCAAGTTTGTACCTGTCCATAAACGGTCCTTTCAACTGAACTCTGCCTTATGCACAAAAAATAATCTGATTACGTATAAAACTCAGCCTGATACTTGTGAACCTGGGGATGTGCCTGT
>NZ_JBPLBA010000204.1:0-5444 GCF_054039375.1 Desulfomarina sp.
TGAGTTGAGTGACAAGAGGGGTGATCTGGTGAATATCGGCCCCCATCTGATTGAGCATGACAAAGGCTTTTATCGCGGGAACCGCGGGGACAAACTGCATCACCAGGAGAAGAGGAAAGGGAATGGCTTCCTGCGGCCAGATAAACCCGGAGCCGAAGACAATCGGCATGGAGCTGAGGAGAATGACCAGCGTGGCCAGCTCTCTTCGCGGAAGAACGGTGGAAAGGGTTATGCCGAGAAATGTTGCGGACAGCAGAAAGGGCAGGTTAAGCAGGGCCAGTCTGGAGATATCCGCCAGACGTGGAATATCGTAGAGCTTAAAGGCCGGACCGTAATAATAGAGGGAAAGCAGGGTATAGATAATAAAAAAAATGAAGCTGCGAGTCAGCAGGAGTTTTCCGGGGGACGCCTTGAGCCAGTAAAGTGTCTCTCCTTCTGCGGCCTGTTCATTCTGGGCACCGCCAAGAATACCCACGCCCATGATCAGCGTCTGGTGAAGGATAAGAACAAAAACCGCAGGAATCACATAATTCACATAACCTCCCGCTTCATTGAACAGGGCGTGGAGCTGCAGCCTGACACTGCTGTACTGTTCTTTGGCCAGTTGCAGGGGCCGGCCGGAAATGAGCAGCCGTTTTACCTTGACCTGGGCTGCAAGAGTTTTTCCGGCGCTCATCATTCCCTGGAGGACGGTACCGTAAACAAGAAAATAGCTGGCGTCTCCACCATAGGCCAGAGTCGGGCTTTTTCCCTGGAGCAGATCGCGGTAGAAATGATTGGGGATGACCAGGATTCCGGCAAGTTTTTGCCTGAGCATCACGTTTTTTGCTTCGTCCAGGTTGTGGGCCTGGTGGACAATTTTCACCTGGGGGGTTGCATCAACCATCCGGGCAAGATTACGACTGAGCTGGCTTCCGTCCAGGTCGACCAGGGTGATTTTCTGTTCCCTGGGCAGCTGATTCGCGTAGGGCAGAGGATAGAGAAAACTGTAAAACAGGACCCCGCCGAAGACCGTGAGCAGCAGGGCAGGGTTTGTAAAGACAGCCCTCAGTTCAAATCTGAACAGTCTGGCCAGGGTCATGTTCCGGCCTCCCCTGCTGCTGGTGCGCTGTTCATTGTCCTTACGGCAAGGAGCAGGGTGAGGACGGCCGGAATGAAAAACAGCAGCAGGTTCTCTATCAGGGGCCTGGCCTGAGAGGGTGGAACGCCGTAGTTGATCTGGGCGATCTGTATGTCAATATAGTGGCTGACCGGCAGCAGGCTTCGCCAGATGCGTGCGGGCAGGGTCATGTCAGTGGCCGGGAAGGTCACCCCCATAAAGGCCAGGCCGGGCGCGGAATAAGCTGCCGCCAGACCAAGGCTGCGTGCCGGGTCACGGCTGAGAAAAAAGATCAGGGCTCCCATTGCCTGGCATCCGAGAACAGTGAGGAGCTGGCAGAAGACAAGGAATCCCGGATCACCATGCATGGGCCAGCCGACAATGGATATGGCCAGGAGAAAGAGCATCCCGTGCAACCAGAAAAACAGAGTGCAGGGGGCCAGTTTTTTTATCAGTGCCGCAAGGGGATTGGGGGAAAGCCAGGTGGCAAGACCCTCTCTGCGCAGCTCTTTTGCAATGGTAAGAACAGTGGTCACTACGATAAAAATCTGCCAGATGGCGGGGATAATGGCACAGAGAAGGAACTGTGCATAGTTGCTGTTACTGTTGAAAAGAGGTGTCGTCTGGCTGGAAACCGGAACGGCCGCCGCCATTGCCTGGCCCACAACCATTATGTTCGAACTGAGGTTTTTCAGGACTTCTATTCCGGCAATTGCTGTAGCGTGGGCCTGGAACATTGCACTTTTCACCAGTTTGCCGATCAGCAGGAATTGACTGTTATAATACCCGTCAACCTGGGGAGGGTTGCCACGAATCGTGTTTCTTTCCATATCTGCGGGGAAGATGATCAGACCATAGATTTCCCCGCTTCGCATGGCCCCAATCCCTTCCGCCGGTGAAGTGTAGACGTGGTTTACTGCAAGGGTCGGGCTTGCGTCGTAATATCGGGCCATGGTACGGGAGAGGCGGCTGTGATCAAGATCAACGATACCAATGGGCAGATCCCTTGCCAGACCCTGGGAAAAAATGGCATAGACGATCAGGGAAATTGCCGGAAACAACCAGGTCACAAGGGAACAGAGCCAGGGATCGGTCAATAACAACCACCATTCAGTGGTTTTCTGTTGTCCTTGGTTGTACTTCATTATGGTTGAGTCATTCCAGTGTTTTCATTGATAAGTACACTCATTCCCACCCTCAGATTTTCCATCGGTTCCATGGGACGGGCTTCGATTTCAAAGGTCCGCATGTCAAAGCCCTTACTGGTGTTGGTGGCACGCCAGGTGGCGAAATCACCCATCACGGCAACATGGGTTACTTTGAAGGTATATGTCTTATCTGTTCCCAGGGCCGGGATTCTCACTTTCAGTTCCTTACCCTTGTTATACTGATTGAGCATATCTTCCCGGATATGGAAAACAGCCCAGCTGTCGGCCATGTCAAGAAGTGTTACAACCGGGAATCCCCTGGGTGCCAGTTCTCCGCTCCTGAGGAGGATCTGCGCCACCTCGCCGTCATGGTGACTTTTGATCCGTGTATCCGCAGCATAGGCCTCGACCTCAGCCACTGCTCCCGCGGCCATACGGGCCTTTCCGGCCGCAGCTTTCCTGGTTTCCTCCCTGGCACCTTCCCGGGCCATTTCATAGAGTTGGAGCGCCGCATTTTCGGTATACCGTGCCGCCTGCAGTTTCATATGGACTTCATCTCTTTTCTGTTCGGCGACAACACCGCCTTTGTACAGGTTTTCTATGCGCCTGTAGGTCTTTTCCAGAAGTTGCCGGGCAGCCTTTGCCTGCAGCCATTTGTCCCGGGCTGCCGCAATTTCCTGGGCGCGGGCACCTTTTTCCGCTTTTTCCGCCAGGGCATCAGCGGCCTCTTTTCCCGCTCTGGCCTGGACCAGTTTTGCCTCGATTTCAGGACTGTACAGGGTAAAAATCAGCTGTCCTTTTTTTATGAGATCACCCTTTTTCACCATGATCCTGTCAATACGTCCCGGTACTTTTGAGGAAATGCTGTATTGCCGGGCTTCGATCTGTCCCTGGATAATGACCGGGGGAGGCTGGTAGGCAATCCAGAAACTGTAACAGAGCCAGCCTGTCGTGGCAGCCGCGATTGAAATCAGCAATAATGTTTTTAAAACTCGCATGGTTAATCCTTCAGGGTTGAACAGAGTGTTGATAAGTGGAAAAGAGGTCGAGTTCTCCACTGATGGCCAGCAACTCCGCCAGTCGGGTGACATAGGTAAACGCGGCATGGGAGCGTTGGTTTTTTACCCCTGCTACGTATAAACGGGCATCGACAACATCAAGAGAAGTTGCCAGTCCCTGATCAAAGGCCTTTTCCCGCAGTTCGAGGGTTTTTTCCGCAAGTTTCAGGCTGGAGCCCAGGCCGTCATATTCAGTGATGGCCTGCCTGAGCTGCCAGTAGGTCTTTTCCACAAGAATCGACAGATCTTCCCTGGCCTGTTTTTCCAGGGCATCAACTTTTTTTATGAGGCTTTTGGCGGCAAGACGTTTTCCTCCGCGTCCTGATCGTTCAAGAAGAGGGATTTTTACAGCAAGACCTATGAACCAGTCCGGCATCATTTTACCGGCAAGAGTGTCTTCTTCATAGAGATTGTAGTTGCCGAGGAGAGCAACTTCCGGATAGTATTTTCCCTCTTCCACAGTGACAAGGTCTTTTGCCATCTGTTTTTTTGCTTCAAGGATGGCCAGGGCCGGATAATCAGCCAGGGTTTTTTTCAGAAATGTGTTGAGATCAGGAAGATTCCTGTTGATGAACAGGGGGGCGGTGGGCTTTACCGGCGATTCCTCCTGGAGGAGGCGAGTCAGGGCAGCCCGGGCAATACGCAGGCTGGAAGCCGCCTTTTTCCGGTCCACTTTCGCCTTGTCATGGGACGCTTCAGCCTGGAGTTTTTCCACCTGGGCAATCTGCCCGTTTTCCACCATGAGTTGTGCATGGTGCAGATGTATCTTCAGGCTGTTTTCCACCTCCGTGCGGGTGTCGAGAAGCTGACTGAGCAGGACCACTCCAAAGTAGCGGCGACAGAGTTCCCGAAACTGGTCATAAAGTTTGAGGTCATGCTGTTTTCTGGCTTCAGCTACGGAGGCCCCCGCAATATCCTGAGCTGCCGTGATTCTTCCTCCTGTATAAATGGGCCAGAGCAGACTGAGACTGCTGCTTTTGATTTCACGATCACTGATGGTGGAAGTGAAACCGTTTTGCAATGCTTCAGGGGAAAAACCCATGGCCTGTCCCAGGGCACCTAACTGCCCCTCTATCATGGATCCCGCCTCCATGCTGTCCAGGATGTCATCGGGGCTGAGCTGGATTTTATCATCCAGGTAGAGATATCCACCGTTCAGGTTGACCTGGGGCAGATAGAGATCTCTGGCCGCGTTCTGTTTGTGAACCGCCTGGTTTATATTGGCCTGTTCCGCCTGGAGACCGTTGCTTTTTTCAATCAACTGCTGCCAGGCGGAACTAAAATCAAAATCCCGGCACATGGCCTGCGGGCAATACGCGCAACTGAAAAGAAAGAGTGAAACAGCCAGTGCTGTTTTTCTGTAATATCGTATTGATATGTTCATTATAAATGTTTTCTGTCCGAAACAGTTGAAAAAAATATTCTCTTTTTCGCGACTATACGTTTACGCAAACGACAAGTCAAGAGTGAAAGTTTGCAGCTGAATATATTGAGGTGTAATTTGAAAAAATCTGTTTCCAGCGGTACCTTGATAGGATAATCTATAAGAAAATTCTATGACAGTGTAAAATATCGTATATATGCTTATCCTTATTTTTTCAAAATGGTTGTTTTCGGGTACTGGATCGGTGATATACCTGCTTTGTCTGGCTGAGTTTGGTTGGTAATCAGCGTTCTACCTGGGCGTTGCCGGGTCAAATTTAAAAATAACCTGATTACGTATGAAACTCAGCCTGTTATTTGTGAGTCTGGGGATTGGGACTTTTTTCTCCGGCGTCTTTCCAAAACCCCATTCGACTGAATACAAAATGACCTGGACTGACACTTTTTCATTTGAATTCCTTATAAGTTGAGATTCCCAGGGGTTTTTGACCGTAGGCAAGCCGGAGAAAACAGGCCCAATCCACAATTTGGCTGAGTTTCATGGGTAATCAAGATTTTATTCGCTTCTGACAGGATTCCGCAACAGACCAATCCCCTCGATCTCAACTTCCACCACGTCTCCATCCTGGAGAGGCCCGACCCCGCTGGGTGTGCCGGTGACAATGATATCTCCCGGCTCCATGGTGAAATTCCTGGAGACAAAAGCCATGATCTGTTCCACCGAAAAGATCATCCGGCTGGTATTTGATTGCTGAA